>CAJUQZ010000044.1:12272-27613 GCA_910588755.1 uncultured Lachnospiraceae bacterium
GCATAAACCCAAAGCGGATATTTCCCTGTACATAATCACCGATATATCCGAAAAACAAAAACATATCAATAACCGTAACAATCATGAGCACAAATCTGTTTACTCTCTTCTCCATACCTATTACCTTACCTTTCCCATCGCGCATAAAAGAAGTTGCCAAAGCCTCATTTGGGGAAACGAGTGCTCCGGCAACTTATAGGAGTAATATCAAATTAATTATACTATCATTTTTTGTCAAATAAAATATAATTGGCACGAATCGCACTTTTTACGGTATGTTTTGCAGATAAAACAATTCATCGCCGCTGCAGTCTTTTATCAATATACGCCACCAGCAACCCGACAGTATCGTCAATTCCTAATTTACTGCTGTTGATGGTAATATCATAATTCCTCGAATCGCCCCATTTTCCCTCACAGTGGCCATTGTGATAGCGCCTGCGCTTCATGTCCTTCTCATAAATCCTGCGCGTGGCCTGTTCCTCCGAAAGTTGGTACAGTCTCATGATGCGCTCAATCCTTTTGTCCATGTCGCCAAGTACAAAAACCGCAATCATACTGTCATACTCCCTAAGGATCGTCTCACTGCACCTGCCAACGACCACAAAGGACTCACCCGATACCGCCTTATTCTTCAGATACGCAAACTGCAGCAAGTACAGATTCTCCTCCGGCGAGCTGCTGTAACCGCGCACGGTCCTCGAGGCAAGCCGACTTCTGTGCTTCTCATCAAGCCCCTTTAGATGCTGCATGTCAAGCTTCTTCTCCGCCGCAATCTCATCGAGCAGATTGTGGTCATACAGCTCAATTCCATAGTGCGCCGAGAGCCGCTCTGCGATTTCATGTCCACCGCTTCCGTACTGTCTGCCAATGGAGATAATTAATTGTTTTTCCATCAGTCCCGCCTCCCTCTACAAATACCTGACATAGACAATGAGCATGGAAATCAGTACAACCATGACCGCAGCTGGCAGCATTTTCTTGCAGTACTGCCCCCACTTAATCACGTATCCTTCTCTTGCCGCTGTCGCAATACCGACAACATTTGCCGATGCACCGATTGGCGTGGCGCTCCCCCCGATGTCCGTTCCCATTGCCAGCGTCCATGCAAGCATCGACAGATCCACACCATAGACAGCCGACAGGCTCTTAATAATCGGTATCATCGTTGTAGCAAACGGAATATTGTCCACAAATGCACTTGCAATCGCTGACAGCCATATGATGATCGCTGCCATAACCATGACATTGCCACCGCTGATTCTGCCGATAAAGGCCGCAATCTTCTCTAGTATTCCAGTCTGCTCAAGACCGCCTATCACCACAAAGAGTCCGGTAAAAAACAACAGTGTCTTGTAATCCACCTTCTTTAACAGTGCACCTGCACGTCTCCATGACGCTGCCAGCGTTGCCACTGCCACAAGCATTCCAATCGATGCCACCGTCAGCCCTGTCTGTGCATGTGTCACCAGAAGGACGATCGCCGCCGCAAGAATCACTGTGCTTATGGCAAATCCCTTCCTGTCTGTAATCGTGGACTCCGGGCTTGGCAGTCTGCTGTAATCGACTGGCTCTGTTGCGCCTGCCCGCAGCTCCCTGCCAAAAAGCAGATAGAAATAAACCAGCACTGCAATCAGTGATACACCCGCCATCAGGCCCGTATTGGTTACAAAATCCATAAACGAATAGCCAAGCGATGTCCCAATGATAATATTCGGCGGGTCGCCGCACATCGTGGCCGCCCCTCCCAGATTGGCACAGAATATTTCTGACAGAATCATGGGAACTGGGTTGAACTTCAACAGCTGCGACAGCTCGATTGTGACAGCAGCCAGAAACAGGATAACCGTGATACTGTCAATAAACATCGCAAGCACGGTTGACAGAATCATAAACGTGATAAAAAGCGGTATTACCTGATATCTGACAAGCTTTGCAATGCGCATGCACAACCACCGGAAAAAGCCCACTCCTGCCATGCCCTCCACCATCACCATCATACCAAAGATAAACAGGATGGTCTCCCAATTGATACCAGCACTACTCTCCTTCGACTCCCCGGACAGATACCAGAAATCTGCAGTGAAGATACTTCTCAAGTTAATCGTATCAACTACTGCTGTCATACTGTGCATTCCCACGCCGAAGACAAAAATGAGCGTCAGCAGTGCGCACACCAGCGAAACGATATGTCTCTCCACGATTTCAGTCACTATCAGAACAAACATTGCAATAAAAATAATTACTGCAAAGACCTGAGCTAGCATATAAATCCCTTCTTTCTAACATTATTATATTATGCAAATAATAATGTTCGTTTCGCTTTTTCCCATCCGACCGGTGCATGTAATCCATGACCTGTCCGTCAGATGCCTGCCAAAGGGACCATACTATTTCCAGATATCCATAAGTTTTCCCTGCAGCCAGAAAAAACTCCTCTGGCCTCAGCAGTTCCAGCTGGGAATCAGGCCTTACAGACTGCTGTTCCAACCAGCTGCAAACGCTAAGCTGCCCTGTCATACACGCCACGACATTGTTAATGTCTGTCTGGAGCAGCCCAGAACATATGATTGTATTTTGCCTGCCACCGCGCAGGATAAAATTCTCCTGTGTCACCCTGTCAGGATACATACCAGCCAGCAGCAGCACAGCCACTACTATAAGACTGACAATCCTGTATTTTCTCCTATGCACCATAATTCCTTCTTCCACCTTTATGGACTGTCAGGCGCTGTCCCTACAGCACCTGAACCGACGTAATTATAGCACACTTTTTCTTTCTGGAAAAGGTCAATTTTTTCTGCACACCTGGAATATGTAAAATTTCAGGTAATACGACTCCTCCGCATTCCACAGAATCGGGTGGTCTGGAGACTGCGTCCTGTACTCTACCTGACGCAGCCGGCAATGGACGCTCTTTGCCGCCTGTGCAAGCGTCTGCGTAAAAAGCTCATAATCCATAAAATGCGAGCAGGAACAGGTCGCCAGAAAGCCCCCGTCCCTCACAAGCTTTATTCCCCGCATGTTGATCTCCCGGTAACCCTTAATGGCATTTTTCACGGAGCTTCTTGACTTCGTAAATGCCGGCGGGTCAAGGATCACGACATCGTAGCGCGCCCCCGCCTCCTCGAGTCTTGGAAGTAGGTCAAAAACATCTGCACACTGGAATTTCACAATGTCCTGCAGGTTATTTAACGCCGCATTTTTTGTGGCCTGCGCGACAGCAGACTCTGACGCGTCAACACCCAAAACGTCCAATGCGCCTGCCACGCCTGCATTGAGTGCAAAGGAGCCTGTGTGTGTAAAACAGTCCAGCACCCGTGCGCCCTTGCAAAGCTTCTGTATGGCAAGCCTGTTGTATTTCTGGTCGAGGAAAAATCCTGTCTTCTGACCATCCTTGACATCAACCATATACCGGACACCATTCTCTGCAATCTCAACATTTGTATCAAAAGCTTCGCCGATAAATCCCTTAAACCGTTCCATGCCCTCCTGGAGCCGGACCTTCGCATCGCTGCGCTCGTACACGCCCCTGATGCGGATGCCATCCTCCTCAAGCACCTCCCGCAGACAGGCGATAATATCCATTTTCAGCCGGTCGATGCCAAGCGCAAGCGACTCCACAACCAGCACGTCAGAAAACTTGTCGATCACGATACCCGGAAGGAAATCCGCCTCTCCAAACACAATGCGGCAGCTGGAGGTGTCCACGATCTTTTTGCGGTACGCCCACGCATCGCGCACGCGCCTCCTGAGAAAGTCCCTGTCAATCTGCTGGTCCTTGTCCCGCGTCATCATGCGGATACGGATTTTGGATTTCTGGTTGATAAATCCGCGCCCCATCATGTACCCGTCAAAATCATGTACCGCCACGATATCGCCGTTTTGGAACGTACCCATAATGGTGCCAATTTCATTGTCATATACCCAGAGTCCACCCGCCTTGAGGCTTCTCCCCTCTCCCTTTTTCAATATAACGACTGCTTCACTCATGTTTTCTCCCCCTGTTCCAGAGCGTGTTTGAAAAATGCTCCGGCGTGTGATTTTCTTTAGGAATTTCTCCGCTTATCTGACTGGCAGGACAACCGTGATCTGTACGGTTCCCGCCTCCGGCGCGGCTGCGGCGATCCGGCCCCTGTGCGCCTCCACAATTGATTTGGCGATGGACAGTCCCAGACCATAGCCGCCTGTTTCTGAATTGCCTGACTGTTCTGTCCTGTAAAAACGGTCAAAGAACTGACGCAGCTGCACCTCACTGACTGGCCCGGCGCTGTTTTTCACACGCAAAACCACACTGTGTCCTCTCTTTTCCAACTTTAACATAATATCGTCGCAGCTGCCGCAGCTGTTCTCCTTCGTGTACTTGATCGCATTGTCCAGCAGGATTCCCACAACCTGACGGATACTGTTTTCATCCCCACGACAGGAGAGCATTGGCGCAATTGTAGAACATATATTCTTATTTTTACTGTGCGCAAGCGTCTGGAAAGACTGAACTGTCTCCGCCACAACATCTGACAGTGGAAAGTCGATCATAATAAACTGCTGTCTGTTCTCGTCCATGCGCGACAATGTCAACAGATCATTGGTCAGCGCCGCCATGCGCCTAGTCTGCCTGCCGATATCCGCCAGCCATTCGTTATCCGCCCCTATTTCCATCGCAAGAATTTCCGCGTCTGCATCGATTATCGTGACGGGTGTCCTGATCTCATGTCCGGCCACAGAGATAAACTGCTTCTGCTTCTCATAGCTCTCGGATACTGGTCTGACAATTCTGCCGGAAACAAGGACAATGACTATAAAAATCACCAGCAGTCCCAGAAAGGATATCATACAGTTTATCAGGAGAGCATTTTTAAATGTATAAAGCTTCCTGCCGCAGTCCAAAAAAATGACATGTATGTCATTTTCTGCAGGCATTCGTCCGTCCTCATTGGAAAGCTTCAGATAGCGGAACGCCCCGATAAATCCCCTGGCACCTTTTTTGCTGTATGCGGCCGCGGCATATGTCACGGCCTGTGACTCGTCCACCATCGCAATCCGCTCTATGTCAACCCAAAGGACTTCCCCCTGCACCGAGAGATCCGCGGCAAAAAAGCGTGCCTCGTACAAAATCTCCGGCGAAAGCGGCCGCGGACCAAAATGTTCCAGGAGCCCACTGCCCGGTCTTTTTTCTCCATTCACAGATAGTCCTGGCTGCTGTGGCGGAAGCTCCTTTTCCTTTATATAATGCCCGCCATTTTGGGCAAGCATGTCAAGCACCCGGTCCGCATCAAAAACCAGCTCCCGGTAAGTCAGTAAGTTGCTGGATACCACAATGATAACCAGCAGCATGAGGAGCGATATTGTCGATAACAGGATAAATCTCATTCTCAGTCTGCCCAGCATCTCATCCCTCCATCCTCGCTCCTGTCACGATTCCTGGCACTGTTGCGGCCGCTACTGACTCCCGACGCCACTTTGTCAGTTTCCGATTTCTGGCATGATCACTACAGATTCTGACTCCTGACGCTGTTGCAGCGGCTCCTTGACGGTTTTCAGACATTCTCCAGATAATAACCGGCATTTCGCCTTGCCCTGATCTCTACATCCGCCTTGAGCACCGCCAGCTTCTTTCGCAGATAGGATATGTATGTCCACACCACATTGCTCTCTGTGTTTGCCTCAAACCCCCATATCCTGTCCATAAACTGCTCCGCCGAGATAATCTGTCCAGGAATTCGCATCATGAGCTCGAACATCTGAAATTCCTTGTTGGCAAGGACAAAGCTGCCAGCAGGTGAGGAGAGTGTAAAGGATGCGCAGTCAAGTGTAATATTGCCAAGACGCAGTCTGGAATCTGTCTGTGCACCCGCCGCGCTATTTCTGGTCATGGCGCGTATGCGGGCTAACAGCTCCTGGGCTGCAAACGGTTTGGTGAGATAATCGTTCGCCCCGCTGTCAAGCCCCAGCACTTTGTCGTCCACCTCCGCCTTTGCGGTCAGTATGAGCACAGGCACATGGTTCCCGCCCCTCCTGATTTGCTGCAGCACACTGATTCCATCCATGCGCGGCATCATCAGATCGAGTATGACGCCATCGTACTCGTTCAGCTCCAGATATTCAAGCGCCTCAATGCCGTCATAGGCCGCATCGACTGTATAATTATTTTTCTTTAGGATCGTCACAACCGCCCTAGATAGCGATGTCTCGTCCTCCGCAAGCAGTAATCTCATATCAAACCTCTGTCTCAATGCCGTCATAGACCGTATTGACTGTGTAGTTATTTTTCCTTAGGAGCTATAAAGAAATAACATTGCAATATTGCGCTGAATATGTCTTCGAGTGTGCAGGTCAAAAAACGCAGACATAGTGGGCTATGTTGAGGCTTTTCGATCTGTGCAATCAGAGACATAGGCAAGCAAGATTGTAAGGCTATTTCTTTACAGCTCCTTAGGATCGTCACAACCGCCTTGAATACCAACGTCTCGTCATCCCCAGTAAGCAAAAGTCATATATTCAACCTTCCCTAGATCTGGCGGTTTCTGCATTCCATCTGGGCAGTTTATGTTCTCATAATCTAGTGATTCCTACCTTCCATCTGAGCGTCTCTTGTTCTCAAAGTCTAACGGTTCTGACATTCCATCCGGGCGTCCCCTATTCTCAAAATCTGGCGGCTCTTGCATTCCATCATCTGGCATTCCCCCGCCAAATCCAAAACCTTCCCCGTAAATCAAAGTGTCCATCGTAACCTCTGTCGATACCTCGCCAGTCTGCACGATATAAGAACTGCCGCATTTGATTTCAGGACAACTGACCACAACTGAATTATAATCCTTTTCCATCGTCCATGCAAGAAGTTCCCTACCTTCGCTGGAAAATAGCGCGATTCTGCTCCCCGCTTGGTTTTGCTGCTGCGTGTTGACAAGTATCGTTCCCTGTGTCGAATCCGCGCCAAAATTCTGCGCCATGTTCCGCTGTCCTGCCGCAACCACGATTCCTCCACGGACTGACGCATCAATGCCATAGTCAAGCGCACCATCCTTGCCCGTCGAAGGCCCCGTAACGTAAAGCTCCCCGCCGCTCACTGTGATATAACCATTTGAGTCAACGCCATCGCCCTCTGCGTCAATGCGGATCACACCGCCTGAAATATTGATGTTTGCGTCAGCCTGTGTATCTCCCATGCCACCGCCAAAACCCTTATCTGCCGCCATGTTTGTGACCGTCCCATCTGTTCTTTGCGCAGATGCCGTGTCCACCGACGTCCCTGCCCGCTTGTCAGTTGCATTCAGTCCGTCATCAAGCGACGTAATATCAATCTCACCGCCTGCAATATTGATGATTCTCGCCTCAAGACCCTCGTACGACTCTTTCACTGTAACCGTTCCGCCTGCAATATAAATCTCATTGATGGCACTGATCCCATCGCTTCCAGCACGCAGCATAAAGTCCCCATCCGCAATGTAAACAAATCCCAGCGTGTCATCATCCTCGTTTTTTGACTGTATGGCGTCCTTTCCAGCTGAGATCACAAAAGTGCCATCTGCCACCGCCACATTGTCCTTACCTGCCATTGCGTGTGACGCCGCAGTGATCTGGTACATGCCATTTGTGATGACAAGCTCATTTTTCGACACGATACCATGAGCCGCAGGCGAGTCAATGATGAGCGTTCCGGTTCCATTTAATGTCAGGTCGTCCTTTGAAAAAATAACTGCGTCAATATGATTGTCGTCAATCGGCTCAAATGACCCGCCATTTTTCAAAATATTTTCAGTGTCCCCGGCCAGCGTCACAAACACCTTATCCGCTTTTTTCACATAAATGGCCGCAGACGTCTCTGAAGTAATCTCCACGCCGTCTAACACCAGCTGCACTTTCTCTGATTTGTCCACATCGACAATAATCATTCCGTCGCTTAATGTGCCAGTTACGATGTAATTTCCCTCCCCATTGATCGTGACTCTGCTCCCACTGATTGAAACATTTTTGGAATCTGTTGTACAGCCCGCGTCAGAAAGCGTGATACTGTCACACTTAGAGGCGTCATACTCCCCGCTTAGATCACGGTTAGAGAATAGCTTTGACGCGTCTATGGTCGTTCCAGTGTACGCCCCGGCAAAACTGACACTTGTGTCATTTTCAATATGCTCTTTATTCTCCGTATCCAAACCGACACTTGTGTCATTTTCGATGTCCGTTTTACTCCCCTTATCAGAACTGACACTCGTGTCATTTTCAATGTCCGTTTTACTCCCCTTATCAGAGCTGACACTCGTGTCATTTTCAATGTCCGTTTCACTTCGCACAGATTTCTCATTTTCAGAATCAGCACTAACTAAACCTTTCAACGCTGATCCATCTCCATCTGAATCGGTCTGCTTTCCACATGCAGTCACAAGCATCCCACACACCAGCACTGCCGTCATCAGTCGGCGCTGACAGTTCTTCCTTTTTTTCATAAAGGCGTTACTCCTTCCCTCTACATCATCTCCAGCGCGCCGTTCTCCTGACACGTCAGTGAGACCTCCAGATTTCCATTCCTGCAGCGAATCGCATCAATAAACACCTTTTCCGTGCCCACCTCGCGAAATGTAAGCTGATACGTCAGTTTGAAAAGGCTTCCCATATTCGTCGTCTTGACATCGGATAGTAAACATTTGTTTGTATATTGTTCAAACAAATCATCAAACACATCCACATAGTCTAGATCCTCTGGAATTGTAATGTGCAATGTCCGCTCCAAGGCATCGTCCCTCCACGCGCCAAAATCAATCTGCGCATATAACATACCAACCGCGCCCATGATAATGACAAACAAAAAAGCATACGCAATATAACCCATTCCTGTGATGATGCCCGCGCCCATCGCCATGAAAAGCACACCGATTTCCTTTGCTGTTCCCGGCGCAGAGCGAAACCGCACCAGGCTAAAGGCGCCCGCCACCGCTACACCCGCACCTACATTTCCATTTACCATCATAATCACCACACACACGATTGCCGGAATCGTGGCGATGGTCACAATAAAGCTTTTAGAGTATTTATTTTTGTACATATACATCACTGACAGGATAAACCCGATCGCAAGTGAGCCTGCAATGCAAACCATAAAATCCGCCACCGAAATCACCTGCGCTGTCTCCGCGTCAAACAATCCCCTGAAAACATTTTCCACCATTCTATAAATCCTCTTTCCATCTCTTAATTTACACCATATCCTGCTGCAAGTATACACCTTTCTTGCCACCGCGCAACCAACAGAATAGAATACGCATCACGCGATAAACGCCTTTCCTGCCATTTCGGTCTGATTTTTGCAGATCATCTTCACATATGCTGTTCCATACTTTGAAAAGGAAGTCTTATATATTTTTTCCCGCGCCAGCACATGTGTCATCCACAGCGGAATGCCGCCCGATGTCTTGATTTCCATGAGTACCCTGTCCTCTTTGGCAAGCGGTTCACCCCACACGTCCCTAGAAAGCGAGAGCTCCTCCTGCCTGGCAAGGATATTCTCATCGAACGTCACCCTGAAATCGCTGCCATCCAGCGCGTAAAAGGCTTCCCGCTCGTAGGACAGAAACACCTTGGGCTTCAACGTCTGGTATAACTGGAAGAAATAGTCGATCTCGTCCCCGATCTGAGTCGATTTGGGAAAAGGTGTTCCGCGCACAAGCCATTCTAGGACTTCCAGCTGTGTAAGCGACTCGCGACGCTTATAGACAACATCGTCATATTTTTTCTTGAGCTCGATAAATACCTGATCCTGCGCGTTTGCCTGCCTGTAGCTCCTGATACGCAGCTTCTCCTTATAGACAGGTTTCTCGATGGAGCGCCGCACCAGTATGTAGCTGTCCGTATCAAAATAGACATTCCTGATCGTGGTGCGCCCGAAACCGTCCAGCCGCATGTGCGGAAGCATCGCCTCCAGCACGGCCTTTTTCTGTCTCCCTGTCATCATATACTTCATCTCATAACGCTTAAATACTGCCTGATATGCCATCCTTTTCGTCTCCTTTGCAACTGCATCCAGCTTTGCAGCTTGATTTTATGTGCAGCCCTGTAAGTCCCTGCTGGTTTTGCTTATTTCTGCTGTTATGCTATGAGTATAGTACGTGAAGCTTAAATGAAGCTTAAATATGATGTGCTTATTTTGTGAAATGTAGGGGACTTTTGGATGCTTTATCCCTACTCTGCCATATAGATCCAAAGCTTCTGTTCAATCGCCTCGACCGCCTCCTCCAGACTCTGCGCGCCCTGCATATACCGAATACCTTCGTCGTATACGACATTCTCCAATACGGTATTTTCTATGTACGGCGTGTCCACCGCCTCGACGCAATTTTTCAAATCTGCAATCTGCTCTTCTTCAGACGGATAGATATTAATCCTGATCTCAAGCCCGTCCGCATTGTTGCCCAGCCAGAGATAGCGCTCTGTATTACCTGCAACAACAAAATCCGCATCAAACACCGCCTTATTCACAGGAAGCCCATAGAACAGTTTCGACTGGTTTTCCTTGCCAAGGCATAGTCTGATGAAATCCTTTGCTGGCTCTGCGTTTTTTGAGGCCGCACTGATCCCAAGCAGGGTTCTTGCGCAAAATACATTGCCGCCCTGCCCATTCATAACTGTCCATTTGCTTCCCTCAAATCCCTCTGCCTGGCTGACAGAAATCATCTCATCATACACGCTGGTACTTGATAAGGCCGTACGGAACAGCTGTACCGATTCACCAGCATAGTTTATAATGCTGTTATCTGTTCTAAGGGCTTCGGAATCATCTTTGCTTTCGTCATGGTTCCTCAACCATGCATCATTGATTCTCTGGTACTGCTCAATCACTTCCCCCGCAAGCCCGTCCATCTGTGCGTCGTAGATTCTCTTCGTCTGTATTAAAAACTGCGCGACCGCTTCTGTATCAAGTTCTCCGCCTTGCGTAGTCCACGCCGGAACACAAGATATTGCAAAATAGCGCATGATTCCTTTTTCCGTACAGATGCCAAGCAAGTCCTTGCCCGGAAGATCCCTGCGCGCTTCTTCCATCATGTCCGCGATACGCTCAAGCCCCTGCGAAATATATTTTTCCGCGCCCATCATTACCGGAAGCTGGATTTCACAGGGCATCGCATAAATCTTATCGTCCTTTTTCATCGCCTGTAAAATACTGTCAAATACTGCTTCCTCACCATTTAAGCTGTCCAGGCTTGTACCAAGCTCCATCAGCACGCCCCTTTCCATATAAGAATCCAGCGGCATATCATCCAACACCAGTACATCAGGACCTTCTCCCGCCATAATCTTGGTATTCAGGCTCTTCAGGGCGTCCTCCCTCGTCACAAAGCTGCCCTCCTCCATACCGATCTCATATTCCACTGTAATATCAGGATATTTTGTCTGAAACAGGGATATCGCCTGGCGTATAGTGTCATTTTCCTTTAGACTATAAACTTTAAACATGTGGGCAGAAACTGCGGCCACATCAGCGTCATAGGCATAAGAAACCCTCCCATTTCAGATCTGGCCATTTCCTCTTTTGCATCCATAATATACCCACTCCCATATTGGATCCGTCCAATTCCTGTTTATTACCTACAAAATACCATGCCTGCTACACAATCCTAACAAAGCTATGCCCTTTTGGGCACGTATGTTGTACTACTATATTATACCATCAACTTTTCCCTGCTTCAATTGCCAATTGCTCCCGATATCGTAACTTTACCTGGGGATTTGATTGACAGACTCGCTACAACTGTTGTCTCAGCAGATATTGTCAACTGATACACGAAATATCTTTTTATGGATATCCAGCGACCTTCAACCCATGCGCTTCTACTCATAACCATTTGATAAAACACTTATTCTGCACTATAGATTAAAAAGGGATCTCCAGCTGCTTTTATCGTTTCCGTTGGTTTTACACTAATCGCCTATCACTACAGCGAACAGTACATTTAATGTCTCCTGATATAATGGATTTTGATTCATATTATAGCCGGTTATTCAATGTAATTCCAATATATTTTATAAGTTTGGACAGGACATTTTCAATCTGTTCGCTGTAGTACTATGGCACATTAGATTTTCTGTTTGAATATCCAGTGCTCCATCCAGTCAAAAATTAGTCTTATAGGCAGCATAGTTTGTGCCAGTGCTCATCAAAATTTGACGGCGATGTGGTGGCATCGTCTAGAAATTTTAACAACGCAATGGTGAAAAACAGGTGGTCTACGAGTGTAATTTCTGGCAGGATGGAGCACTAGGCAGCTATCAAACCATTACCAATCAAACAATGATAAGACTTATTCCAAAAATTACCAACAGCATTGAGAGAAACAATATGTCTCATTTTCGCAAACAAATGATTATAATAAATCATGACTATTATAACGTGTGGGACGATGGACAAACTCCGATTATCCCCTATACAGGGAAATACATTTCTGAAAACTGGTATGATGTGCTCGCTATGACATTCCATACCTGTTTTATTCATTGTAAAACGAAGCAGGGATTTCTTATTGACACTTCGCACCATGTGGCTTATGATAATTGATATTAAAGATGCTAGAAAATGCAGTCCCAGTCAGGGCGTACTGGAGAACCATTTTGGCCATCTAACAGCATGACTTCTGCATGACAGTACTATAGGAGATGAATATTTATGAAATATCTGAAACAGTTTTGTATCATCCTGTTTGTATCCTTTCTAGGAGAACTGCTCCATATCTTGATACCGCTCCCCATTCCGGCAAGCGTCTACGGACTTGTTCTAATGCTTCTTGCGCTCTGCACTGGCGTTTTAAAGCGCGCGCAGGTCGAGGAGACCGCCGACTTTCTAATCGAAATCATGCCCGTCATGTTTATCCCAGCAGCTGTCGGACTGTTAGAAGCATGGCCCACCTTGCAGGAGATCCTTGTTCCTGTCACTGTCATCACTGTGCTGACCACAGTCATCGTCATGGCTGTGACAGGACAGGTCACGCAATGCATGATCCGAAAAAATCACCACCATAAAACATCGAAAGGAGCGGACATGCGATGAAAGCATATCTGGTTGACTCTGTCTTTTTTGGGGCCGTAATCAGCCTTGCCGCATACGAGGCCGGGCTTCTGATCAAACGGAAATTTAAACTGGCAATCTTAAACCCGCTGCTCATTGCCACCGCCTGTGTCATGGTCGTGCTGATTGTCTTTAAAATAGATTACCCACACTATAACGAGGGGGCAAAATACATCAGTTACCTGCTGACACCTGCTACTGTCTGCCTGGCTGTTCCGCTGTACCGACAGCTTGGGCTGCTGCGCAGGAATCTCAAAGCCGTGGCGGGTGGCATCACCGCGGGCGTGCTGGCAAGCCTCGCCAGTGTCTTTCTGCTGGCAAAATTATTTTCTCTGACCCATGAACAGTATGTGACACTGCTGCCCAAATCCATCACCACCGCAATCGGCATGGGCGTGTCCGAGGAGCTGGGGGGCATCTCAACAATCACGGTCGCCGTCATCATCGTCACCGGGATTCTCGGAAATGTCATCGCAGAACTTGTATGCAGACTGTTCCGGATTGAGGAACCTATCGCAAAAGGACTTGCGCTTGGAACAGCCTCCCATGCAATTGGCACTGCAAAAGCAATGGAGCTGGGCGAAGTCGAGGGCGCTATGAGCAGCCTGGCAATCGCCGTCGCCGGTCTACTGACTGTTATTGGAGCCTCCCTCTTTGCGAACCTAATGTAATATCGATATTTCCTTTGTGGGGCCATGTGATCGGATAGGGGAGATTTTACTCTCCCCTTCCACACCACGTAGCATACCGTTCGGTACTACGCGGTTCAATAGTTTACACGAACTTTCAGATAGTGGGCTGACATGGACGGATATCCGAGTCTGTCCACTATAATTGTTTTTGTCAGCACAGAGTTTAGCATTCCTGCCGCCCTCCATGTGCCTTTCCTACAGTTCGCCATCTCATGTACTTTCCACTCTGGCAGTTGCAACGCCCGCAGCATTTTATACCTCGTGCGCACTCTTTTCCATTGCTTCCAGTATATTGCCCGTATTCTGCGCCGCATCCATTCATCCGTCCTTTCTACCAGACTTTTCATGTCTGCGTACTTATAGTAATTTATCCACCCTCTGACATACTCATTAAGTTTCTTTTCTCTTTCAGGATTGCTCCATTTATTTCCTCTGACCGTCAGTTCTTTTATCCTGTTCTTCATTTTTGTCTCTGTCTTTGGATGTATCCGCAGCCGGCATTTTCCCTTTTGTCTGTAAAATCCATATCCCAGATATTTGACTTTACTGATATGACTCACTATAGTTTTCTGGAGATTTACTTTCAGGAGCAGCCTGCCTGTTATGAATGGCATAATGTTTTTCAGCGTCCGCTCTGCACCCTTTCTACTTTTACACATAATCATGCAGTCGTCTGCGTACCGCACAAATTTATGTCCTCTTTGTTCTAGTTCCCTGTCCAGTTCATTTAGCATGATGTTTCCGCATAATGGACTTAGCGGCCCTCCCTGTGGCACACCCTCTTCTGTTGCCTGAAATGCGCCGTCTTCCATGACTCCTGACCTAAGGTATTTGTGTATCAACGAGATTACCCGGCCATCTTTGACCGTCCTCGACAGCACCTCTATCAACTTGCTGTGATTGACTGTATCAAAGTAGGACTGTAAGTCCATACTGACTACATATATATACCCTTCTTCTGCATATTCCCTGCATTTCTCAAGAGCGTCGTGAGCTCCATTTCCCGGCCTGAATCCAAAGCTGTTCTCAGAAAACTGTTCTTCAAAGATAGGGCTTAGCTCCTGTGCGATTGCCTGTTGAATTACCCTGTCCACTACGGTTGGCACTCCTAATTTCCTGAATTTTCCTTTCTCCTCCTCCCTGCTGTGCCCCCTGCTTTCTGTATCTTTGACAACTTTATTTTTGTCTATGACACATATATTAGCCGTTTTTTAATTAATTGTCAATACTTTTTTGTGTCTTTGACAACTTTCTTTATTGACTTTTTTATTTTTCAATATTATTCTTGATTTTAAGGAGGTATGAGAAAGTGACTGAAACTGAAAATGATAGAATTAAATTTTTAAGAAAAGAGTTAAATCTTACGCTTGTAGAATTTAGCAGTAAGCTAGGCATAACACATGCCGCATTATCTAATATCGAAAACGGGAAAAGAAATGTAACAGAGCAAATACGTAGAGCCATCTGCAGAGAATTTAATATTGATCCTATCTGGCTCACTACAGGAGAAGGGGACAAATATATTGACCAGTCCGTTGAATTGATCGCAACTTTGGATAAGCTCTTACATAACGAAAGTGAGTTTGCCAGAAACTTAT
>CAJUQZ010000045.1 GCA_910588755.1 uncultured Lachnospiraceae bacterium
CGGAGATCCAGCTCTCTGAATTAAAGGTATGGGCAGACCGCTCCCTGTTCTACGCTGCCAAAATGTATACAGACCAGATCAAACCAGGACAGAAGTACACTGTATTTAAAAAATGTGTGAGCATCAGTATTCTCGACTTCATACTATTCGAAAACCAAAAAGACTTTTACTCCTGCTTCCACATCATGGAGGATACGCACCACTTCAAGTACACGGACAAGATGGAGTTCCATGTAATAGAACTGCCAAAGCTTCCCCCAGAGCTGCGGGAGAACAGCAGCCGTGTCGAACTGTGGGCCAAATTTATCAATGCCGAAGAAATGGAGGAATTTGACATGATCGCCCAAAAAGATCCCTATATCAAGAGCGCCTATGACCAGCTGCAGATCATCAGCCAGGACGAACAGAAGCGTATGGAATACGAAGCGCGTGAAAAAGCTATCATGGATTACAACCAGGGCATATATGAGGCAGAACAGCGCGGCGTTTCTAAAACTGCCAAAAAACTTCTCGCGCTGGGCGTTGATATCAACACCATCGCAGAAGCAACCAGCTTATCCATTGATGAAATCAATGCCCTGAACAAATAGTTTGCGACGTCGCAACAACGAAAATGCGCTTGTGATTGCAACACAAGCGCCCATGATACTGTACACCCGGCTGACCGGAATATGGTACAATACAAATCCAACCAATCCTATCGTACCACATTTCGGACAGTTCTTCAAGAACTTTTAGGAGGCTGTTTTACTATGGCTTTAATTTTGTGCCCGGAATGTGGACATTCTGTTTCTGACAAGGCAATTTCATGCCCTTCGTGTGGCTACCCCATCAATATTCCGATAACGGCAGCCGAACCGCTCCCCAGGCGCAAACCCAAAAGACACCGCAAACTGCCCAACGGATCCGGAAGCATCAAGCATCTATCCGGCAAACGCACCCGGCCGTGGGCTGCCTATCCTCCAGTCACGGAGTTCACCCTGAAGGGCACACCGGTTCTGGCCCCCGCTATTGGTTATTTTACATCGTACAATGATGCCTACCAGGCGCTGATGCTCTACAACAATGCCCCGACAGACATCAGGCAATCCAGTGTCTCATTTTCCGATCTGTGCGCCGCCATGCTTTCCAACCGCAGCGGAAATATATCATCGGAATACATCAACATCACTTTTGCTGAATTATATGCGCAGTATTTTGAACACAAGTACGAAAAATCCAAAAAGAAACTGTCCAGCGCTTCCAGAGGCTCCACCCGGGCCGCCTTCAACAACTGCCAAAAGCTCCATAACAGAAGATTTGCAGACCTGAGGAAAGCTGACCTCCAGGACGTTATAGATACATGCCCTCTAAAGCATTCCAGCCTGGAGCTGATTGTGTCCCTTTTCAAGGGAATGTACGCCTATGCGCTCCAGAACGATATTGTCGAGAAAGATTATTCGCAATTCGTGACCATAAACATACCAGACGATGACGAAAACGGCGTTCCCTTCTCCCCTGATGCGCTTGATCTGCTATGGAAGCACAGCGACCGGGAAGATGTGGGCATAATCCTGCTGATGATCTATACGGGGTTTCGCATCGCGGCATTCCGCAGCATAACATACAACGAAGCTGAACAATATTTTCAGGGCGGCGTGAAAACTGCTGCCGGAAAAAACAGAATCGTTCCATTGCATCCTGCTGTTCAGAGCTTTGCCAGGGATTTTGCCAGCCAATATTGTTTGGGTGATAAAGTTTTTTCTGCCCAGGCATGCCGGACCAGATTTCACGCAACACTCGCCTCCCTGGGACTGTCCATGTCCAGTGCCAGGACGAAACATACCCCGCATGATTGCCGTCACACTTTTTCGTGGCTCTGTGATAAATATGGTGTTGATGATTTGTCGAAACATCTTCTGATGGGACACTCCCTTGGAAACGATGTCGAGAAATCCGTATACGGACACAGAACTGTCTCAGAGCTACGCGCCGAGATCGAGAAAATACAGGTGCCTGGTGACAGATAATTTGTCACTAATTTGTCGCTAACCGTTTTTTATTATGCGGTTTTATTCGTATTTTTTCGCAACCATAAAAGTACCGCAAAGCCTTGTAAATACAGTGTTTCACCGCATTTTACAAGGCTTTGTGTAAAACCCGCCCGTTTAAAAAGTCCTTAAACAGGTTCAGATTTTTTTACATAATTTGAATAAAGAAACATGTGCAGTATTAAAGGATTGACCCGCGTTAAGGTTCATATTAAATTCACCGAAAACATGTGAAAGGAAAAGTATTGTTAAAATGGATTCAAACCGCAAGAACGTTACTATGAAAATATACCAAGTTTAAATCTTTCTTGATTTTCTATTTTAAGCTTGATAATATTATTTTCAAGGGAGTTGTTAGATAATGAAAAAACAATTAGTGATAAAACATGTGAGATTAACTTTTGATGAATGGGATAGATCTATACAGCAAAAAAATGTATATCTTTATGAGGACAAAGACAATCGATATGGATTTATTGAAATTGTGCAAGTTAAGAAAAAACAAGTATGGAGCATATTTGACAGAGAAATTATAGCTGCAGATAATGGTTACAAATGGCTTATTATCTCTCCAAAACATGAGAATTATGTTATTACAATGTATATGGACGATAAAATGAGACCTGTTTTATGGTACATTGATATAATTGACGGAAAAGGGATAGATAGAGATGGTGTGTTTTATTATAATGATATGATGCTGGGGTCAAAAGGGTATTCTAGAAAAATGAGTTGTGCAAATTCAACTAAAAATAACTATTAAAAGTACTGATTGGAATAGATATTTATTTCATTTGTTATGCAATTTCACAACAACTATTCTTTGAAATGACCTTTTGACCCCAGCATCATGATATGTTTCTAGATATAATTGTTTCAAATACATTTCAAATAGCAGAAGATGATCGTGATGAACTTGAAATGGCACTTAAACAAGGAATTATATCAAATGAACAATATAGAATGGTTAATGAGACAGCTTATGCTCTAACTGATAAACTTGAAAAAGAACCAGCATGGATTTTAGATTTGAGTCAGGATATATTAAAAAAAATGAAAAAGGAGATACAGGAGAATAATTGTTTCGTAATCAGGTAATTTGTATTTTACAATTTAAAATGCAAACCTGGCAATCTCGATGTCAGGATAC
The DNA here is from genome assembly GCA_910588755.1 of uncultured Lachnospiraceae bacterium. Classification (GTDB taxonomy): domain Bacteria; phylum Bacillota; class Clostridia; order Lachnospirales; family Lachnospiraceae; genus COE1. The sequence goes on from CAJUQZ010000045.1 coordinate 3,181, forward strand.
TCATGAATGGAAGCACCGAAATTGACACGGAAATTCAGCTCCCTGAATGAAAGGTATTTATTCAGGTATCAAAAAAACCACTATCCAGGCAGTCCGCCCAGACAGTGGTTTTTTACAACCCCGTGCACCGCCTATGCGGCATATTTCCTCTGCACAGGACTGTGCATAAACAGCATTATTTCATCTTTGCAGCGTTGATTCGCGCAATCGAGCGCATCAGGGCTGCCTCGGCTCGCGCAACATCGATGCCACTGCGCTCTGCAAGCCTTCCCTCTGCCCTCTGTCTTGCCGCCTCCGCGCGCTCCTCGTCAATCTCTCCAGGCCACTCGATAATCTCCGCAAGTATCGTGATTTCCTGCGGCAGGATCTGCACGAAACCGGCATGAAGTGCTGCATTTCTCACCGTATCTCCCTGCGTAATCGTAAGAATCCCCGGCTTCACGATGACAGTGAGCGGTGCATGCCCCGCATAGACACCAATCTCACCCTCCGTCGTATTAAATTCCACCATATCCGCTTCCTCATTAAAGAACTCGCGGTCCGGCGTCACAATCGTAAGCTTGAACTTCTCTGCCATAGCAGCACCTCCTACCTCGCCCTAGCTACTACGTCATCTATCGTTCCGGCATTGAGGAAATGTCCTTCCGGGATATCGTCATGCTTTCCTTCCATGATCTCCTTAAAGCCCCTGATTGTCTCTGCGATGGGCACATACTTGCCCGGCATACCTGTAAACTGCTCCGCTACATGGAAGGGCTGTGACAGGAATCTCTGGATCTTTCTTGCACGGTTAACCGTAATCTTATCCTCCTCTGACAACTCATCCATACCAAGGATTGCGATGATGTCCTGCAGCTCCTTATACTTCTGGAGTACCTGCTGTACGCCGCGCGCCACTTCGTAGTGCTCCTGGCCAACGATACGCGGGTCAAGGATTCTCGATGTAGACTCCAGCGGGTCTACAGCCGGATAGATACCAAGCTCCACGATCGAACGCGAGAGAACCGTGGTCGCGTCGAGATGCGCGAATGTTGTGGCCGGTGCAGGGTCTGTCAGGTCGTCGGCCGGCACGTATACAGCCTGTACCGATGTGATGGAACCATTCTTTGTGGAGGTGATGCGCTCCTGCAGGGCGCCCATCTCTGTCTGCAGGGTCGGCTGATAACCCACTGCGGAGGGCACACGCCCAAGCAGCGCGGAAACCTCGGAACCTGCCTGCGTGAAACGGAAAATATTGTCAATAAAAAGAAGCACATCCTTTCCACCCTTGTCACGGAAATACTCAGCCATTGTAAGTCCCGTCAGACCAACTCTCATTCTGGCTCCAGGCGGCTCGTTCATCTGTCCGAATACCATAGCAGTCTTGCTGATAACGCCAGACTCTGTCATTTCATTGTAAAGATCATTTCCCTCTCTGGTACGCTCCCCTACACCTGTAAATACGGAAAAGCCGTCATGCTCATTTGCAATGTTTGTGATCAACTCCTGAATCAGCACCGTCTTGCCTACGCCGGCACCGCCAAATAGACCGATCTTACCACCTCTCTGGTATGGGCAGAGAAGGTCTACGACCTTGATGCCTGTCTCGAGCATCTCTGTCGATGTCGCCTGCTCCTCAAATGAAGGCGCCGGCCTGTGAATCGGTTCATAGCCCTGCGCCTCAGGCGCTGGTTTGTTGTCTATCGGTTCGCCAAGCACATTGAACATACGTCCAAGCGTGCTCTCACCAACGGGAACCGTAATGGGTGCGCCAGTCGATACAGCGTCCATTCCCCTTACGAGTCCGTCCGTAGGTCCCATGGCGATACATCTTACTGTATCGTCACCCAGATGCTGCGCAACCTCGATTGTCAGCTCCGTGCCATCGCTTCTTGTGATCTTAACCGCGTCATTCAGCTCTGGAAGCTGTCCTTCACTAAACTTAACATCAAGAACCGCACCGATAATCTGGGTAACTTTACCAATTATCTTATCTGCCATCTTTTTGTTTCCTCTCTATCATAATTTTGAGCATTATACTAATTATTCTGTGCAAAGAACGCCTGCCCCTAACGTTCGAACATATTTTTGTTTTATGATATCGCCTGCGCACCTGCAATGATCTCCGTCAACTCCTGTGTAATCGCGCTCTGACGTGCCCTGTTGTAGAGCAGTGACAGACTGGAGATAATCTCATCTGCATTGTTGGTCGCGTTGTCCATCGCCTGCATTCTGGCAGCATTCTCACTCGCGACAGACTCAATCATCGCTCCGTAGATCAGACTCGTGATATACTTGGGAATGATTAGGTCAATCGCGTCCTCTGTCTCGGGCTCAAAATCAAGCACGGCCTTGTCGTCCTCGCTGCGCTCGTCCTCAATCTTGATGGGTAGCAGCTTTAAACAGGTCGGTATATGCGTCACTGTATTCTTGAAGCCGGTGTAAACCACATAGATTTCGCCCACCCGGCCCGTCGCAAAATCATCAAGCACCTGGCTGCTGATCTTCATGGCATCTGCATAGATTGGCTCCTCGACCGCATCGGAATAATCCTCTCCCATCTCGTAGCCAAGCCTTGCAAAGGTATCCCTTCCCTTACTTCCTACCGGATAGATAATCAGGTCGTCCTTATTCCAGTCATTGTTCCGCACAAGCTTAATGATATTGGAATTATAGCCGCCGGCAAGTCCCCTGCTGCCCGTGATGACAATAACCGCTTTCTTCGTGGAATTGTTCGCCTTCAGGTATGGATGGCTGATATCCCCCGCCTTGGAAAGCATGGAAACCACCGTTTCATACATGCAGTTAAAATATGTCTTAGACTTCTCTGCACGCCCCTTCGCCCTTTGCAGTTTGACGGTGGAAACAAGCTTCATGGCCTTCGTAATCTGCTGCGTACTCTGTACAGAGCTCTTACGTCTCTTGATATCTCTCATTGAGGCCATAAATATTCAGTCCCCCCTTCTATCACTTAAAGCGTCCCTTGAACTCTTCAATCGCTGCAACAAGCGTCTTCTCGGTTTCGTCTGAAATGACCTTCTCCTCCCGGATTGCCTTTGGCACCTGCGGATATTTGGTGTCGAGGAACTCAAAGAGCTCTGACTCAAATCTTGTGATATCCGCTACTGGCACATCAAGCAGGTACTTTCTTGTCGCGACAAACAAGATAATAACCTGATATTCGACTGCCATCGGCTTGTATTGCGGCTGCTTTAAGATTTCCTTGATTCTGGCACCCTGGTCAAGCCTCTCCTTCGTATCGGCATCGAGATCGGAACCAAACTGGGCAAAGGAAGCAAGCTCTCTGTACTGTGCAAGCTCAGTACGAATCGGCCCGGCAATCTTCTTCATCGCCTTGATCTGGGCGGAGCCGCCGACACGCGATACAGACAGACCTGCATTTACAGCCGGTCTGAAGCCAGAGTTAAACATCTCCGTCTCGAGATAGATCTGACCGTCTGTAATCGAAATAACATTTGTAGGAATATATGCGGAAACGTCACCAGCCTGTGTCTCGATGATCGGCAGTGCCGTGATCGAGCCCCCGCCATACTCCTCGCTCATGCGGCATGCGCGCTCTAAAAGCCTTGAATGGAGATAGAATACATCCCCGGGGAAAGCCTCACGTCCGGGCGGACGCTTCAGAAGCAGGGAGAGTGTACGGTATGCAACAGCGTGCTTACTTAAATCATCATAGATAATCAGCACGTCCTCACCGTTTTCCATCCACTCCTCACCGATTGCACAGCCTGAATACGGTGCGATATACTGTAACGGCGCAAGCTCGCTGGCCGTTGCAGCCACGATCGTGGTGTAGGCCATCGCACCAAACTCCTCAAGCGTCTTTACGATGCTTGCAACGGTCGATGCCTTCTGGCCGATCGCTACATATATGCACTTCATATTCTGGCCCTTCTGGTTGATGATCGTATCCACCGCAATCGCCGTCTTACCGGTCTGTCTGTCACCGATAATGAGCTCACGCTGTCCTCTTCCGATCGGAACCATCGCATCGATTGCCTTGATCCCTGTCTGCATCGGTGTGTCAACGGATTTTCTGGTAATAACACCAGATGCCACTCTCTCAATCTGACGATATTTTGTGCTCGCGATAGGACCCTTGCCGTCAATTGGCTGGCCAAGCGCGTTTACGACACGTCCAAGCAGGGCATCCCCTACAGGAACCTCCACAACGCGGTTGGTCGTCTTTACAGTATCACCTTCATTGATGTTTCTGGAGCTTCCAAGCAGCACGGCACCTACATTGTCCTCCTCAAGGTTCATGACCATGCCATAAACCTCTCCCGGGAACTCTAACAGCTCACCCTGCATTGCCTTTTCTAGTCCATGTACACGTGCGATACCATCTGCCACCTGAATGACCGTACCAACTTCAGATACTTCCAAATCGGAGGCATATCTCTTTATCTGATCCTTAATCACAGAACTTATTTCTTCTGGTCTTAAATTCATATGGATCTGCACCTTTCTACTTATTTTATATATTGATCGCAAAACTTTAGCATTTCTTAATCTGCGTCTTGTGCAGACTTAAGATTACTGTTCGCTCTTTTCACAGCTGGATTGCCAACAGCTCACGCTGCAATTTATCCAGCTTGGTCCGAATGCTGCTGTCCACAACCCTGTCACCCATCTTGATGACCATTCCGCCAATCAGGCTCGTGTCCACATCGTAGATGCACTCAATGGTCCTGTATCTGGTGGTAGCAAGCAGCCGGCTCTCAATATCCTGTTTTTCCTGTTCACTTATTGCTATGGCCGTTGTGACATAAGCCGTTCCAATGTTGTTGTGCTCCTTTACGGACGCAATAAAATCCTCGAGAATCGCCTCGATCTCCGGATAACGGTCCTTCTCGATGACCGTCACCAGAAATCCCAGAAGCTCCCGGCTGATCTTATCCCGAAACACATTCTGCACCACCTCAAGCTTATCCTCCTTCTGGATCTTGGGGTGGTTCATGAACTGTCCAAACTCTACATTGGTGCGAATGACACCAAGAAGTCCAACCGCCTCCTCAAGCAGGGATGCAGTTTTGTCCTCCTCAACGGCAAGTTCAAACAACGCCTGGGCATATGTTTTGGAAACTAGCTTAGCCATGTGCTATCACCTATTTCTTTCAATGTCTTGTCAATGAGTTCATGCTGGGCATTCGTGTCAATGTTGGCCTGTACAATCCGGGCAGCCATGAGCGATGCGACCGCAACCATCTCGCGCTTCACCTCGTCAGCTAGCTTCTGCTTCTCAAGCTCTGCCTCTCTTCTGGCTGTCTCCACAATCCGTGCTGCCTCCTGCTTCGCATCGGCAACAATCTTTGCCTCGTTCTCCATGCCGCGCTTGCGTGCATCCGCCAGAATGGCCTCTGCCTCCTTGCCCACTTGGCTTAGCTTTTCTTCGTAGAGGGCACGCGTGTCAGCCGCTGATTTCTGGTCTGCTGCCGCCTGGTCAAGCTCTCCCTTGATCTTCTCCTTCCTGTCGTTTAGCATCTTTCTCACCGGATTGAATAAGAAATGCGATGCAACCAGGAAAAGGACAAACATGGCGATGATCATGAGGACTGTGTCTGCCAGAAGCTGGAAGTCCAGGTCAAACAGACGGCTTAGACCTTCTGTCTCGGCAGCAAGTATCATGGTGTGATTCACCATACCTTTGTACCTCCTTCTTTCATTATATCAATGATAACATTCCCGGAGAACAGCAGCGCTGTTCTCTTACCCGAACTTTAGATTTTCTTATGCTGCGTCTTTTGCAGCGTCAGAAAATCTTTTCGGTTTTTTACGGTACTAAAGGTTTTACGAACAGTAACAGCATTGCCACAAGCAGACCATAGAGACCTGTTGTCTCGGCAACCGCCTGGCCAAGAAGCATGGTAGACGTGACATCAGACTTTGCGCCTGGATTTCTTCCCACTGCTGCCGCTGCATGACCTGCGGCAATACCCTGGCCTACACCAGGTCCGATACCTGCGATAACCGCAAGACCTGCACCAATTGCTGAACAACCTAAGATAAAGTTTGAATCAAATCCCATAATTAATTCCTCCTGATTAATACGTAAAGTTTATTTTTTCAAAGAACAGCAAAGCTGTTCTCTTAACCGAAACTTAGCATTAAAAATTCTTTTCGGTTTCTAGCCTTCAATGGCATTGTTGATATATGTCATTGTCAGCATACAGAACACGTACGTCTGAATTGCCCCTGAGAACAAATCAAAGTACACATGAAGCGCCGCCGGCCAGCCTGTCGCGATAAACCCAAGCAGACCATAGAGCAATGCCATCATGACGGTTCCTGACAGAACGTTTGCGAACAAACGAAGTGACAGGGAAATGGGTACTGCAACATCACCGATAATGTTGATCGGCGCCCAGATCGGCCACGGATCACACAATCCCTTAATCACGCCGGAAACCTTCTGATATTTGAACTTGTTAAAGGTAATCAGCGTGAACGTGATAAGCCCCAGCGCGAATGTCACACCATAGTCCGCCGTGGGTGCCCTAAGCCCCATCAGGCCGGATATGTTGCTGATCAGGATAAAAATGAACAGCGTGCCAATATAGTTGGCAAAAGCCGTGGCATTTTTCCCCATAACGCCGTTTATCATGCCGTCAAGCTTCTCGACGACCAGCTCCACAACATTCTGGAAACCGCCCGGAACCTCTGTCGCACGTTTGACAGCCCTGTTCGCACACAGGCAGAAAATAATGATAATCGCCATGACGATAAACAGGCACACATGCGTCGTTGTTATCCACAGCTTCTGTCCAAAGAGCTCGTACTGAAACACGCCGTGTATCATAAAATCAATGTCGTCAGCGCCGGATAACAAAAGTCCTGCTCCCATACACTCACCTCCTTGTTTTATTTCTCTATTCAGTTTTACAGATTTTATGGGAACTATCCGTCCCCTTTACCTTTGAGGCATTCCCCTTTGCCCCCTGATGAGACAGCCTGACAAACAGCGGCTGCACATAGGCTGACACCTTCAGCCCCATAACACCCGCAAAAGCGGCCAGCGGATTGCCGGCTTTTGTCAGCACCAAGATCCCTAATATGATCACCACAACCAGATACCTGATGATATTCTGTCTCGTTGCCTGCGCCTGTGCCCCCTTTACATCTCTTTCGACGGCTGCATTTAACGTAACCGCCATGTGAAAGGCCATAAATATTGCCGTACACACTCCTATCCAGAGCCCTATACTGCAGCCTGTCTTATCCTCCACGAGAAAACAGATGACCACCTGACACAGGATACCAAATAAGACAATCCCAAAAAGCAGTCCCGGAAGCGCTGTATTGATTTTTCTAAGTCTGGTCCTCATCCTTCTGATCTCCCTCGTAAATCTTCTTTGCCAGAATAAAAATATTCCGAAAGCCCGCAAGGGCTCCCACAAAGAACAATAAAACAAACCAAAATGCGGTTCCAAGCTTCCTATCAAGAAACAGCCCCGCAAAAGAGCACATAAAGATTGGAACAAGCATATTGATGCCAAACTGGGTGATCACAGCCAGTGACTGGTAGACCGACTTTTTGTACTTTTTATTCCTTCCCATCCGTCCGCCTCCATATGCTTATCATTTCCACTCCTCTGACGCCTAACCATAATTATACAGAAATTTGGTAAAATTGTCTAGTAAATGTCCAATTTTTTTAATAAAAATAGGAAAAAAGGCGTCGGACTTTTTTCATTTCCGACACCTTTTCCCCGAAAATCCTACTTCACCATCACATCAGCAAACGAGAACTCACCCTCCGTCACCGCAAAAAGCTCCTGTTTTGCCAGTCCGAAGCAGTCGATCATCTCCGGTGAGAACACGCCACATTCGCCCTCTATAATCATGCGCGCCGCCTCCTCAACCGCGAAGGGATCCTTATATACACGCTTGCTCACAAGCGCATCGTACACATCCACAACTGACACAATCTGTGCCCAGATCGGAATTTCATCCCCCTTCAATTTATCAGGATAACCATTCCCGTCATGACGCTCATGATGGTATCTGCAGATGTCATAACAGTAGTGATAAAACTCATTGTCCTCCTGCTTAAACTTCTCGAGAAGCTCGCAACCGTAGAGCGTGTGCTTCTTCATCTCCTCAAACTCCTCCTCCGTCAGCCGGCCCGGCTTTAGCAGGATGCTGTCTGGTATTGCAATCTTTCCAATGTCGTGCAGCGCTGACGCGTTGACGATCAGGGACGCCTGCTCCTTCGTGATACCATATTTCGGATAGATCTTCATGATGTATTTCAAAAACAGTTTTGTAAAATACTTAACCCGCTGAATATGTTCGCCGGACTCAAGGCTTCTGAACTCGACAACAGAGCTTAGAGCATTGACAAGAAACTCATTGCTGCGCTCAAGTTTCTCCCTGCTCTCCCGCAGCTGCCTTGTCCGCTTTTCGAGCTTGTGCTCTATGTAGATCCTGTGCTCAAAAAGCTCCATGATATTTTTGGCGCGCCGCATGACAACGTTGGGTGCAAACGGCTTGTAGATAATATCGGAAGCGCCATACTCATAAGCCTTCTCATCCGTCTCGTCCGTCGCTTCACCTGTGATCATGATGACAGGGATCGTGTTGATATAGTCCTCGTCGTTCATAAACCGAAGCACATCAAGACCTGATTTCTTCGGCATCAGCAGATCGAGAAACAGCAGGCATAGTCTGTCACTGTACTCCGTGATAATGCGCATCGCCTGCTCTCCATCCTCGGCTTCAAGGATCTGATATTGCTCATCAAATATAAATTTAATCATCTCACGGTTGATCTCTGCGTCATCTGCAATTAAAATGATGTCTTTTTCTAACGTTTCCATTGTCTCCATCTTCTTGCCGCCACCTTTCTTCCCTTTTGGTTTATGCCAGGCTTAAGACCTGTTCCGCAATAACTTTTCATATCGCTTGTCTTTTCAGTTCCTTACGCCAGCAGTTTTTCTATCCCTGCGATTATGATATTGTAGTCCTCTGTCACCACGTCAAGCATCTGCTTTGCACCGTCAATGTCCTTTCCGCGTAACACCTCCGTGATCTCATGGCTGGACTTATAGAGACGTGTGAACGCCATATTCTGGCACATGCCCTTCATCGTGTGTGCCGCCCGAAATGCCTCCTCGGCATCTCCGTCCTCAATGCTCTTCACAAGTGTCTTATAGCTCTCATCCCTCGTGAACATCCCCGCAAATTTTCTGATCCTGTCCTCTGTCCGAAGCCGTGACATAATCTCGTTGTAGTCACCGCCCACCTCATTATAGAACTCCTGTACTGTCATAGTTTCCCTCCTGAACTCCACTCATATTCTATTCATCAATTGTCCTGTCATACCTATCAAGAATTATATCGCATCTTTTACCACAATTCAACATCTTTTGTCAGGGATTCATCTCATTGACCACTGGCGGAATCTGCGAGAGAATGTGGTCCATGTCTTCAAATATAGCGCTTTTCGTCGTTCCCAGGCTGTTGGCGCGCTCAATGTGCCTGACAACCTCCTGGTACTGCTGCTTAATCTCGTCAAAAAAGGCACCCATCGTCTGCAACTCCCTGTGTGCATCGTCGATCACGGCAGAAATCTCGGTCTGCACTGCTGTGGTGTCCTCTGCTGTCCTGGTTATCTTATGGAAGGACTCGTATGTACTGTTGACGGTGTCAATATTGCGCCCCAGTGCCTGCTGTGACGCGGTGATGCTGTTATTGAGCTGTCCTGTGCCCTGCTCCACCTCCCGGACACCCGTGTCCACTTCCTCGGCCAGCTGCTTGATCTGGTCCGCCAGCTCCTTCACATTCGTCGCAACCACCGCAAACCCCCTGCCGGACTGCCCGGCCCTCGCCGCCTCAATCGATGCGTTGAGCGCGAGGATATTGGTCTGTTCCGCAATCGATATAATCCTCTTCATGCACTGCTTGATTCCCTCCACGGAAGCCTGCAGCTGCACAAAGGTCTGTTCCATGTCACTGTAGGTTTCCTCCACATGGACAGAGGTGCTCTTTAGCTCCTCCACCTTTCCCTGCGCCTCATTCACCGCGCCGTTAATGGCACCGCGCACCTGCTCAAACTGTCCAGCCACATTGTTAATATCCGAAAAGGACTGCTCAAATTCCGACAGCTGCTCATGAAAATTGTCTGCCTTCTTCAAGACGCCCGAGAAGGAACTACCCACCATGCCCAGCTCCCACAGGGATTCGACCTCCTTGCCGACCAGCTCCTTGTGATACTCCTTGAGGCTGTCCACCGCGTGCTGTACCGGATAGAGACCTTCTGCACCGCCCTGTCTGTCACTGGTTTTCTTTCCAAAAAACATCTCTTAATCCCCCTTTTACTCAAACACCACACAGGTCATGGACTGGTTGACAAAACGGTCATTGTAGTGCTCTCCATAACCGACCAGTCCCGCATGGCTTCCCAGCTCCGACATCTCATCCAAATAAGTCTGCATATACCCACGCTCACAAAAAAGCTTATAGCGAAACAGGCAGTTGACCGAGAACACCGCCGAGCGACGTGGAAAATCGCGGCAGATACCGGCGATTGTCCGCTGCACAACAGCCTCATAGTCACTAAGCTCCAACAAAATCAGCACATCCGAGTCATTTACCTGGCGGAAGCACGCAAGTGCATCCCCCTGAACCTCCTTGATGGAAATAATGCAAGTATCCTCCCCGTTAATCTTACCGAATGGATTCTGAAAGGTCTGCGTCAAAATCTCATCGTCCGTCACGTGAAGAATTCCCTTGTACACCTGCTTTGCCGGTTTCCCGTTCAGTGTGCCGATCACATAATTTTCCTTGTCTGTATCCGAGGCGATAAAACGGTAATTCCCAAGCTTGCGATATATGTTTTCCTTGTAGGTCTTCACCCGGCCGCTCTCGTTGCGAATCAGCGCATACGCAACGGCATCCTCGTAAATCCTTCCGTTGCAGGAAACCTTCCCCGCATCCCCTGTTCCGCCAACCAGGGAAATTCCCCGCTGCTTCAGCACTGTATTCATTGTTGTTAGTACACAAGCATCATTTCCAGTACAAAAATCAATACAAACCGTATTCTCCCGCGCGCTGCCAACGCTCTGCACATCCTGCTGCAACCGCCTGATATACTTAATTGGCATCGTTGATACCTGCTCAAGCACATTGGCCACCGCAGTCACCCCGTCTAGGAATGCAATGATGCCGACACCCTCCTCCACCATTCTGGTGTCATAGCTCATCCCGATACACCCGATACTCGGGACGTGCGGATACTGTCTCTCAAGTGCCTTTACATGCGCTTCAAACTGGGCATTATTTGACATCAGCATAATAAACTGGGGATTGTCCAGTCCCTTGAGCGCCTCTGTCAGATCCCCGCTCTGGCTCATTCCAAAAAACTGTCTCATCTCATCGTCTCCTCAAATAATCATTTCATATCACTATCCAATCATGATTATACGTTAAAAACACATAAAGTGCAACGTCTATTTCATCCATAAAAGCATTGAATCTCCCCGAAAAAAGAGGTACACTGTTGATACAGCCCCTGGTCAATTGTCAATGGAAGGAGAACACGCCATGAAGGATTTGAAAATTTACCGCAAACGCATGATACCTGATGAATGTATTTTATTAAAAGACGATCTGATTTTAGAACAAAACGATGAGATAATCCTCACAAAATGGAACACGCTAAAGCCCCGGCGGGACTTCCATCATGGCTACTCCTGTTATTTTCTGAAACTCGGCTACAAGGTCAGCAAGTTTTTCCGTGAGGACAATACACTTTTGTACTGGTACTGCGATATCGTGGACTATACATACAAAGAGGAGGACAATGCCCTGATCGTCACAGATCTCCTCGCCGATGTAGTCATCTACCCGGACGGTTATATCAAGGTGCTCGACCTCGATGAATTGGCTGTCGCCCTGGAAAAACACCTGTGCGAGCCACAGATTATCACGCAGGCGCTGAGAAAGCTTGACAACCTCCTGAATCTGCTCTATGACGATAAATTTGATACATTGTCCTCCAATATTGACAAACTTGAAAAAAATGAATGCGTTCAAAATATATAAAATATTAAAAATCAGGATAGAAGTGAGGACCCAACCCTCACTTCTTTTTTATGCGCAGCCCCGTGCAGAGGAAATATGCCGCTAAGGCAACGCACGGGGCGCGCGGCGAGTAGTGGAGAAGGTCATTCCCCTACTCGATGAAAATAATAGTAGCCATAAGCTGGTATCTGCACTTCAGTCGGCTTCATCTCACGACCTGAAATCAGTTCCACATAGTCGCCATCTGCCTCGTCAATCCAGGCTGTCCTGTCATGCTCGCTGAAATTGAACAGGGCAATGAGCTTATCACCGTCATAGTATCTGCCAATGCACAGCACAGATGGCTCCCCCGTCTCAATCGTCCATGTGTCCGCATATGACACAAATACCTTCTGTGTCCTGCGGATCTCCTCAAGCTGCTTTAGGCCCTGGAAGATCTTTCCCTCCACTGTATCAGTATCCCCTGCATGCCTTGCGCGCTCCCAGTCCATCGTCCCGCGGTGAAGATATCTCGAATCCGCCGCCTTATTGGGATTCTCCTTGTAGGAGTAATCATTCACCTGCCCAATCTCATCCCCGCTGTAGAGCACTGGGATTCCGGACTGCATAAACATATACGCGTGCAGCATCAGATCCAGCCTGACTGCGCGTCTCATCGCATCATCGTCCTGCTCGAAGCCAGCCTTCTCCACACCACACATGGAAGCAGTCGTCCCACAGAACCGGGCATCCCCCGTGACCGGATCAGCATTGTAGAGCTCACCCCGGCTGTTGCTGTCCCCATCATATCCCTGAAAATAATCATTCAGGTACTTCTTGTGAGCGCGCTCCTCCATGCCATCCATCTGCAAAGAGGCATAGTCAAGTCCCCAGCCAATGTCATCATGGCAGCGAAGGTAATTTAAGAACACATAATCCTTTGGCAACGCATTCACAATGTCCAGCTGCTTTTTCAAAAGCTTTACGTCCCTTGTCGCCACTGTATGCCATGTCGTTGCCATCGTCGTAACATTGTAGAGCATATGGCATTCCGGCTTTTCGACCGTGCCAAAATAAGGCGTCACCTTTTCCGGTTCCATAACCACCTCACCCAGCAGCAAAACGCCTGGACATACAATCTCACTGATCATGCGCATCATGCGGACGATGGTATGTACCTGCAACAGGTTGCGGCACGGGGTATTGAGCTCTTTCCATATGTATGGGACAGCATCAATCCGCATAATATCAATACCCCTGTTTGCCAGATAGAGGAAGTTGTACATCATCTCATTGAACACCCTTGGATTTCTGTAATTCAGATCCCACTGATAGGGATAAAATGTAGTCATGACATAATGTCCAATCTCTGGAAGCCACGTGAAATTTCCCGGGGCCGTTGTCGGGAATACCTGCGGCACTGTCTTCTCATACATGGCCGGCTCCTGCGCATTGTTATAAAAGAAGTAGCGGCTCATGTACTCCCCATCCCCCTGGCGCGCCTTCTTTGCCCACTCGTGGTCCTCCGATGTATGGTTCATGACAAAATCCATACAGACGTTGATTCCCTTTTTGCGGCACGCGGCTGTCAGGCTATCCAGATCCTTCATGGAACCCAGCTTCTCTTGCACCTTGCGAAAATCCGATACTGCATACCCCCCGTCTGAGCGCCCCTCAGGTGTGTCAAGAAACGGCATCAGATGGATGTAATTCACGTTGCATGCCTCAATATAGTCCAGCTTTGACTCCACGCCCTTCATATTGCCGGCAAAATTGTCAATATAGAACATCATTCCAAGCATATCATTCTGCTTATACCAGTTCTGGTCCGACTCCCGCTTCTGGTCGCACGCCCTAAGCGCTTCATTCCGCTCCTGGTAAAATGTCCACATTCTGTCACACAGCTCAGCAAACATGGAATCGTTATCATATAACTCCATATAGAGCCAGCGCAGCTCATCATGATGGCGATTTAACCTTTCCTGAAAAATATTCCCCTCTTTTTTCACACTTTTACCTCCTTTTCCTTTACGCAGAACCTTCTGGAATCCGTATCAGCAATGCTGATTCCAAATTGCATATTGAGTGCAATGTGATATCAATTTCACATATCACTACCATCATACAATCAAATCTGAAAATTGTAAATAGCATTATATTAATTCTTTCGCTCCACACAATATCCATGCAATATTTATTTCTTAATAGTTTCATTTGTTTTTTGCAGACTATTCGTTGCATTTGAGCTATACTGATCTATACGAAGTTTTGGGGGGACTATTGATATTATATATTGTTGCCAGGCTTTCATTGATGGTAGGAACAGACGATTCGTGTATATTGGGTACTTGCAAATAATTCAAGTACCTAATATACACTACTTATCCACATTTTATCCACATTTTGTGAACAACATGTCATTCTTTATTAATAAATTTGTTAAATTATGATAAAATTTGTGTATAATTACACGCTTAAAACAAGACAGTACGCCGTTTTTTTCGAACGTATATTCACTCTATCTCCGTCCTGTTCACAATGTCCAAATACGTCCTGGAAGTCATCGCATACACTGCCGAGTAGGCCACTGCGAACAGAAGGTACGTGGCCGCCATCACCCTGACCATCAGCGGCTTATTGTCAGAGACCACCATTCTTTGCAGCATATAGACAATATTCGATGTAAAGACAAGGTGCACCCCCGCGACGAGCAGCGGAAGGGCAAATACGGTAAGCATCTGAAAATGGATGCTGCTCCTGATCTCCTTTCCGGTCATGCCGACCTTGCGCAGGATGGAAAAACGCCGCTGGTCCTCATAGCCCTCCGAGATCTGCTTGTAGTACATGATGAGCGCCGCCACCGCTACAAAGACGAGATCCATGATCACGGCGATAAACAGCACCGCACCTGCAAGCGCATAATAATTTTCTCCTCTTTCCAGCTTTAAAAAACACCTTGCCTTTGCCGTTTCGGCCCGCGCGCTGATATAGGCCTCCACCTGGTCATAGATCTCGTGCAGCGCCTCCTCCGAAGCGGACAGGTTCCGGCAATACTCCCAGTCATACGCCATATAATTGCTCTGCGCAAAAGCGGCGGAACCCTCCTTTTTGCCCATAAAAGCATACAGGTCCGGGACGACCAGAAACATGTTTTTGCAGCCGTGCGCAGTGATACGCTCATCTTTTGTCCAGTCTCTATCTAAACTTATGCTTACATCTGTCATTTGAGGCACAGCCTTTGCGGACGGGTTTACCGCCATTTCCGAGCCGTCTTTCATGACAATCCGGTCAGACTGGTATGCCGCATCTTCCATGAGAACAAAAACCTCATTGTCCCCGAGGCTGTCACACATCCCGCACAGATTGTTGTACGCCTCAAGTGAGAGCACATGCAGCCACACAATCTCCTCGTTTCCCTCTGCCCATCCGGGATACAGCCCTGACCCCGGCACAAACCAGGCGCCGCGCATATCCCTGCCCAGGTCAAGGCGCCCATCGACAAGCATCGCGAGCATATTTGCAAAATGCACGGTGGTAGCCTGTGTGCTGTCGCCTGCTAACGACTGGCCCGCTTTTTCCAGACTTGTAATCTGCATGTTATTATCGGTATTTATCTGGCCTGTCTTCACACTGTCACCTGCCAACGACTGGCCTGCTTTCTCTTGTTTTGTCATCTGTGCGCCTTCCGACAGCACAGAACTGACAATCGTGTCAATTTCAGCCTGAAACCTTTGTGTATACGTCCCTCTTTCCAGCTCTTTCCCGATTTTCTCCACCGGAATCTCAACCCGGACACTAAGATCATATGGGTATGTCTTCTGCAGGACTTTCATGGAACCCGCGTAAAAGGAGACAGAGAACGAACACGCCACCAGCACCAGCGTCACCAGGATACAGATTGCCGCAAGACTCGCCCCGTTGCGTTTCATGCGGTAGGACATTGTGGAGATGGTGACAAAATGCGATGTCTTATAATAGTAAGACTTATTCTTCTGCAGCAGCCTGCACAGCACGACGGAGGCGCAGATAAACAGCAAAAAGGTGCCAACGATCAGCAGCACAGCCGTGAGAAAAACCTGTACAAGCTGATATTCAAACGCAAACACGCCCGCCGCAGCGCGGTATCCGGCGCCGATCAAAACCAGGCTGGCAACGGTCAGAAGCAGGTGGCTTTTCGGCGGCCGCTCCCCCTCCGAATCACTGTGCAGCAGCGCAATCGGATTGTTCGTGTGAATCTGCCACAGCGCATTTGCCAAAATCAACATATAAATAAACGCAAATACCACCAGGACGCCAAGCGCCCCCTTCCAGTCCACATAGACGCGGTAGTTTGTCTGCCTGCCCATAATATTGACCAGCACCAGCTCCGCAAGCTTGGAAAACAAACACCCTGCAAAAAGTCCGGCCAGGACAACAATCCCGTAGGAAAGCACCGTCTCCCGAAGCAGGATGGAAAAAAGGTTTCGTTTGTTCATTCCCAGAATATTATACAGGCCAAGCTCTTTCTTCCGTTTCCTGATCAGGGACGAATTGGTGTAGAACAAAAAGGGAATGGAAAACAGCCCGACCGCCCCCTCCCCGATGCCAAATAAATACGGCAGCACCGCTTTTCCCGGCAGATTGTGCACCACGTCCGACACCGCGAGAAAATGAAAGATATAGAACACCATAACCATCACAATACCGGCGAGAAAGTAAGGATAATATAATCTTTTATTTTTCTGTATGCCCGTCCATGCAAGCCTTGTGTAAAATCCCCTGGTCATCTGCCCTCACCCCCTGTCATGAGAATTGTCAGGGTGGTGGATATCTTCTCATACAGCTTTTCGTCGCTGTCCTCCCCGCGGTAAATCTGGTGAAATACCTCCCCGTCCTTGATGAACAGAATACGGTTTGCCCTGCTCGCTGCGGCCGTCGAGTGTGTAACCATCACAATCGTCTGCCCCATCTGGTTGACCGACGCAAACAGCCGCAGAAGCTCGTCGGAAGAACGCGAGTCAAGCGCTCCTGTGGGCTCATCGGCAAGAATCAGGTGCGGCTGCGTGATCAGCGCCCGCGCCACGGCAGCCCGCTGCTTCTGTCCGCCCGACACCTCATAAGGATATTTTTTCAAAAGCGCCGTGATGCCAAGCAGCTTCGCAATCGGCGCCAGCTTTTCCTGCATCTCCTGATAGGGCGTGTTTGCAAGCACCAGCGGCAGATAGATGTTGTCCTCCAGCGTAAATGTGTCCAGCAGGTTAAAGTCCTGAAAGACAAACCCAAGGTTGTCCCTGCGGAATTTTGCAATCTGGCTTTCCGAAATCTGTGCGATGTTTGTTCCGTTTAACAGTACGGAACCGCTCGTTGGCTGGTCCAGCGCCGCAAGGATATTGAGCAGCGTCGTTTTTCCCGATCCGGATTCGCCCATGACGGCCACGTATTCCCCTTCCTCCACTGTGAAGCTGACATTTTTAAGCGCCGTGACCTGGTTCGCCCCGAACCTTGTCGTGTACACCTTCTTAAGTGATTTTACTTCCAATATACTCATAACTCTGATTCCCTCCTTTTGATAACATCATTATAACAAAAGAGAGAAATGCATTCCCTCGGTTTCCCTGACATTTCTCTCTCAAATCTGTCATTTTTGTCACAATTACATACTCAAATATATGTTCGTACACTTGGGCGGATACTTTTCTCACTGCCCCCATTTGCTCGTTTGGGCGGATGCTTTTCACTATTTCCATATCATGTGACGCTGGTTTAAGTCCAGCCTGACCGTCGTCCCCTTTTCTACCTCGGAGACAATTGATATCGCGATTCCTAAGCGGTCACAAACCTGTCTGCACAGATATAGGCCCAGCCCGGTGGCGCGCTTGTTTTCACGTCCGTTGCCGCCCGTGTAGCCCTTTTCAAAAATCCGCGGAAGATCCTCTGGCGCAATGCCGATTCCGGTATCGCTGATGCACAGCACTTTGGGCGCTTCAAGCGCAATTGTCACAGAGCCCTCATTTGTGTATTTCAATGCATTTGAGAGCAGCTGCTCCACCACAAACGAGAGCCACTTCTCATCGGACACTATGGTCACATCAGACGGGGCATACATCAGTCCCAGCTTCTTCATGATAAAATCCCCGCGAAACTTCCGTATGCTGTCACGCAGCACCTTATCCAGACAGACCGTCCGAAACACATAGTCCGAGGAATCCGGCCCCAGCTTAAAATATGTCAACACCATCTCCACATACTGCTCAATGCGCAAAAGCTCTGACTGGAGACACCGCGACAGCGCGGAATCCTCCGCGTCAAGCTGCAGACGCATGGACGCAATCGGCGTCTTGACCTGATGCACCCACACCGTGAAATAATCCAGCATTTCCCGGTACGCGTCCGTCATCTCGTCCTCCCGCTCCTGCAGCTCCCGGCACAGCTTTGTTATCAATAACCGGTAATCCCGCTCCTGTGTTTTCCCACAATCCTGAAGCATTTCACGTATGGCATTCCCCGGCAGGGACTGTAATCCTGTCAGTTCCCTGTGTCTTGCGTAAGCTGCGCAGGCCGACCGCCCCATATACAGACAGCCGATCAGCAAACATATGACCGCAGGATACATCACTGCTGCCAGCGGCAGATGATACAGATAAAAGACAGCCGCAAACACACCGGCAAACAAAGCCTGCATGGACAGCACGCCGAGATGCTCCCGCAGATACCAAACCGCAAAAGCCATTTTCAGATCACTCCTCCCCAATATAATATCCCTCACCGAATTTTGTCATGATAAAATCCACCAGTCCGTTTGCTTCCAGCTTCCTCCGAAGCCGCCCGACATTGACTGTCAGCGCATTGTCATCGACATAACAGTCCATCTCCCACAGCGCGTCCATCAGCCGTTCCCTGCTGATGACTTTCCCCTTATTTTTCATCAAAAGCGCCAGGATACGGTGCTCATTCTTTGTGAGGTCAACCGCCTCACCGCGGTACGTGAGTACACCGCTCTCCACATTGAGAAAGGCTTCTCTGTGCTCGAGCACGGGCATACACTCTGCATAGTCATATGTCCGGCGCAACAGTGCCTGAATCTTGGCGGTCAGCATATCCATATCAAACGGCTTCGCGACAAAATCGTCCCCGCCCATATTGATCGCCATGACCATATTCATGTTGTCCGACGCGGACGACAAGAACAGGATCGGGCATTTTGATATCCTGCGAAGCTCCGTGCACCAGTGATAACCGTCAAAAGCGGGCAGCCCAATATCCATGATAACCAAATGCGGTTGCATCGCGGCAAATTCTTCAGGAATCTTCCGGAAATTTTTCACGCCGACAACCTCAAGCCCCCACTTTTCTCCACGGCTTTTGACAGCTTCCAGTATCCCATTGTCGTCCTCAATCATATATATGCGGTACATGCAATCCCTCCACAGCAGAATTATTTTTCTACAGTTCCTTACCATATACAGTATAATGAAAGATTCCGCTTGTCAAACCCCAAAATACTGCCGCCCAGCCTTGCCGGTTAGTGGCCGGGGAATGTTTTTAGGACCTGCGCACTTTTTTTATTAAAACACTTTACAGCAAAATCGAACATATGATACAATTTTTTAGAGAAGAGCGAAGGAGAAACCGCATATGGGCAATATTGATATTCATGTGAAAAACTTCATTAAAATCAATTCGGTGTTTGCGCAGTTATTTGAAAAAGGGGTGTATCACGGAACAGCACACATCGCATCTGACAAACTTATGGAATTGGACTCTGCAAACCAGGATACCATAATTTGTGATAATATAAATATGAAAGAACTCGAGAGGCTCCGGGACGCGGAAAAGGTCACAATGCTTTTGGAAGACGAGACCGCATTTCAGCTTATTATGGGCGTGGAGGGCCAGACTGACATAAACTATTACATGCCCGTAAGATGCATGGAGCTTGACGCCGTGTACTATTCTGTCCAGTGCCGGAGGATTTCCCAGAAAGCAAAGGAAAACAAGGCACTGAAAAAATATGCAAACGGCGTACCAAGAGGGACAAAAATCGTTCCTGTAGTGACTCTTGTATTCTACACAGGAACCCAGCCGTGGGACGGCCCCATGAGCCTGTATGATATGCTGGACGTTTCCGGGAACGCAAAGGAATGGCTGCTGCAGGCAACACCGGACTACAGAATGAACCTCATCGATGCCAGGCACATGACCAAGGAACAGATCAATGCGTATGACGGGGATTTAAAAGCTTTTTTACTGATGCTGCAGGAACAGTTCGACGAGGAACAGCTAAAGACTGCACTTGCCACACACCGCGAAACATGGTATGCTCTAGGTAAAATCAAAAATGATAATCGATATGTGGAATATATAAACAGTATATCTGATAAAGAATTAGAAGGAGGCATTTATATGGACGCTACTTTGGATTATATTGAGAAACGCGGTGAGAAACGCGGGAAAGAACACGGCGAAAAGCACGGTCTGGATCTAGCTGCCAGACTGTATCAATTACTTGCCGATGAAAACAGACTCGACGCCTGGAACGAGGCTGTCAAAAATAAGGATATGATGATGCAATTGTTAAGAGAATATTCTCTAATTACAGATTAATTGCTGCACTGTACCCGAAGGGACTGTCATTTCCTGGCAGCTCCTACGTATTCCCGCCGCCATAAAACCATTTACCGATACGGCATTGCAGGCCGCAAAAACGCTGCCGGTTTCTTTCTGAGCAAACATTTAAGGAGGGCATTTTTGTGCGAAAAGTAATCAAAAATACTGTGGTCATCATACTGCTTTCTGTCCTGGTTCTATCCACCGCGCTTTCAGCGTATCTGTGCCATTCCATCGCCAGCAGCCGAAATCTCACTGGCGAGTGGACTGCCCGGCTGGATATGACAGAGCAGGCCGCTGTCACGGCACTCGACTGGCTCCAGGACATGGAAGCCGTCTCCATCTCCATGCAAGACATGGAAGACTACATGCAGGGGCTGACCATCACGCTGTGTATGAAGCTGGAACAGACCGGCCGCTCGGAGGGGACTTTTGTCTCAAACATCCTGCCCGAAAGCTACACCGCCTGCCGCGAAGATGCCTATGAGGCGTTTGCCGCGGCGTTTCGGTCACTTGTGGCTGACCGGCTCCGCATGGCGGGCTACGAGGGCGGCACAGACGAGGAAGCCGTCGAGGCGCTCGTCCTTGAAACTTTTGGCATGTCCACTGTCTCTTATCTGCTCTCCTGTGAACCCAACCTGCTACCCGCACTCGAGGACCTGCAGGCACAGTACGACGGCAGCGGCACCTACACAGCCGTGGAGGGCACCCTGACCAGACAGTTTGACAGCGGTCCGCTGGTCAGGACCAGAACGGAAACATATCTGCGCAAGGACACCCGCCTGATCGTCACAGAGGCTGCAGACTTTGTCCCCTCCGGCTACTATACCGACCATTATCCGATGATATACGATCTGCAGCAGCCTGCAGAATAGCCCTTTAACCTTTCGTGCGTTTTATAAAAAGGAGATCGCCATGAAACCAAATTTCATCAAAATAAGTTCCTTCATACTAGCCGTGCTCCTGGTATGCTCCCTGCTGCCGGTCCAGTCCTATGCCGGATATGAGATTCCCGGCACCTGCCAGGTACAGACTGACACAAACGCCGCAGGCACCGCAAAAACCCTGGATTATAGCTATGACCGCAACACCTACTTTTCCCTGCGCGACATTGCCATGCTGCTCAAGGACACCGGCAAATCCTTTTCCCTTGAAGTCGCCAAAAATACAATTACACTGACCCCCGGCGGAGCCTACACCCCTGTCGGTTTCGAGAACACGCCCTGGGAAACCTACGAAAACCCGAATCTCTCCCTACGCCGGAATGAATTAAAGGTCAACGGCCAGACAATATATTACTATACTTTAATTGCGGCGCTGCCCTCCGGCTCTTATGACTGTTTTATGATGGCCGCGGACCTTGCCATGATCCTGGATGTAAACATCACTGTCCCGGCACCGGGTTTGCTGCAGATTGACACACAGTCCCCCTTTTATATCTCCCCCGCTTCTCTCGAGGACGCCGACTATTTTTACGGCGTAAACGGCGTTCTGGCCGGAGACGCCACCACCGGGGAAATCTATTACCAGTACCAGTCAGACACACCCTATCCCATCGCGAGCACCTCCAAGCTGATGACATGCCTCCTTGCAATGGAAGCCCTCTCGGCCGGACAGCTTTCCCCCGAGCAGCCAGTCACCGTATCCGAAGCGGCCGCTATGCTGTCTACATCGAGCGATGGCGTGATTCCTCTAGAAGCCGGACAGCAGCTCACTGTACATGAACTCCTGCTGGGCGCCCTCTTACCTTCCAGCAACGAGTGCGCTCTGTGTCTTGCCGAAGCCATCGCCGGCTCGGAGGAAGCCTTTGTCCAGATGATGAACCAGAAGGCGGCAGCACTTGGCCTTTCCCAGGCGGTCTTTTACAACAGCAACGGCCTTCCCTCCTACACAGAAGACGCCATCCCCTCAAAGCGGCAGAATCGCATGAGCGCGCAAGACATGTTCCGGCTGGTATCCTACCTTTTGAAGGTATATCCACAGATTACGGAAATCACCTCCATGAAAAGCACCACCCTGCCGTCCCTGAATCTCGAGGTGAAAAACACCAATCCGCTGCTGCACAACCTGCCCGAAGCCACCGGCCTAAAGACTGGCACAACCAACAAGTCGGGTGCCTGCCTGATCACATCACTGGCCGCGGACGACGGCACACTCCAACACGACCTGATCGTCGTCGTCCTTGGCACCGAGGACTCCATAGAAAGAGGGCGTGTCTCAGCCCTGCTTGCCAGATACGCCCTGCAAACTTTCCATAATGGTGGTGCATCGGACACCCCGGAGACCGGGGCAACGCCCGAAAATCTGCCCACGCACGCAGAAGCGGCAGTGGACTGGATTCTGCGGACCGCCCGGAAACATGAATAACAGCAGACCGCCATCACCCCAGCGCCACATCGAGCACCATCATCACAACAAACCCGAGCGCGACGCCGATTGTACCGATGTTTGTGTGCTCCCCTGACTGGGATTCCGGGATCAGCTCCTCCACCACGACATAGATCATAGCGCCCGCCGCAAACGCCAGAAAATACGGGAGCATCGGCACGATCAGCCCCGCGAGTGCGATCGTAACCAGCGCGCCAATCGGTTCCACAAGCCCCGAGAGCACACCGTACACAAACGCCTTCCCCCTGGAAACCCCCTGGCTC
>CAJUQZ010000046.1:0-4959 GCA_910588755.1 uncultured Lachnospiraceae bacterium
TGACAGGACAAGGCGGAGGAAGGAGGCAATGCGGTGGCATTGTTGACTGACGACAACGCAGGACTGGTGCAAATAGCAGGTGCTGTATTCATTGTTATTTGCACAATGCTGTACTAGTACCCTTATGCGCAGAAGCTTCCATATGTGGCTTTGCGCATTTTAGTCCTCCCCGGACTCCGCAACCTTACTTGCGCGCGCTTTCACCTGCGCCTCCTGAATGTCGCTTGGCGTCTGTTCATATCTGGTCACTTCATACTCAAAGCTGCCGCGTCCTCCTGTCATGGAACGCAGTACGGTACAATATCCTGTCAATTCCATCATCGGAATATCCGCCTCGATCACCTGCTTGCCGTTTCCGATCGGATTCATGCCAAGCACCCTGCCGCGGCGCTTATTCAGATCGCCCATAATATCACCGGTATAACGTTCCGGCGCCGTCACTTTCAAAGATGCGATCGGCTCAAGCAGAACCGGGCCTGCCTCCATAAAGCCCTTCTTAAATGCCTGGATCGCCGCTGTCTTAAATGCCATTTCAGAGGAGTCCACCGCATGATAAGAACCATCATACAGGATCCCCTTCACACCCACGACCGGATAGGCCGCAAGAGGCCCCTTGAGGACGGATTCCTGCATCCCCTTCTCGACCGCCGGGAAGTAATTCTTCGGAACGGCACCGCCCACAACTTCCTGCTCGAACACGTATGCCTTCTCCAGATCGCCAGACGGCTCAAAGCGCATCTTGACATGCCCGTACTGTCCGTGTCCGCCGGACTGCTTCTTATATTTGTACTCCACATCGGATTTCTTCCTGATCGTCTCGCGGAACGCAATCTTGGGATCACCTAGCTCGATCTCGCACTTGTACTCGTTTGCCAGACGGCTCTGGACAATTTCAAGCTGCTGATCGCCAATGCCGTACAGCAGTGTCTGCCTGTTCTCCACATCATTGACCACTTTTAACGTCTGATCCTCGTGCGACATCTTCTGCAGCGCCTGGGAAACCTTGTCGATATCCCCCTTATTTGGCACTTTATAACGCTTTGCCGTGTATGGTTTCGTGATCTCAAATTTGCCGTACTCGATCACTGTTGCCTTGGTGGAAAGTGTGTTTCCTGTCCTTGCGGCCGTGAGCTTTGCGATCGCTCCGATATCCCCCGCATGCAGCTCACTGATCTCGATTGGCTTGCTGCCCTGCAGGATATAGAGCTTATTGACCTTCTCCTCCACGTCCTTATCCTTATTATAAATGGTATCATCTGACTTAAACACACCAGAGCACACCTTGATCAGCGAGTATTTTCCAATAAATGGATCAACGATCGTCTTAAAGACATACGCGGATTTCGCCTTGGAGAAATCATAGTTTGCCTCAAACACCTCGTTGGTCTTCATATTAAAGCCCGCAATCTGTCTGTTTTCAGGGCTTGGCATATATTTCACAATGTCGTCAAGCAGTGTGTATGTACCCTGGCACAGCACGCTCGAACCCATACTGATCGGCACAATGGTGCTGTCGATCACGTTCGTCCTAAGCGCCGCGCGGATCTCATTTTCCGTGAAGGTCTCCCCGCCAAAATAGCGGTCCATAAACTCCTCGCTGGTCTCGGCAACCGCTTCCATCAGCGTATCCCTGTACAGATTCAGATTGTCCATGCTGTAGTCAGGGATCGCGCACGCCTCCACGTCCTTACCCTTCCAGCGGTTTCCGGTCTCACTCACGACGTTGACATAGCCGACGAACTTCTCGTTCTCCCTGATCGGAAAATGAAAAGGTGCAATCTTCTTGCCATACATTTCCGTGAGTTTCTCCACCACGTTCTTGAACGACGCATTGTCCGCATCCATTCCGGTAACATATATCATTCTCGGCAGCTTATATTTCTCACACAGCTCCCAGGCCTTCTCCGTCCCTGCCTCGACGCCGGACTTGCCCGACACCACGATAACCGCTGCATCTGCCGCACTGATAGCCTCCTCAACTTCACCTATGAAGTCAAAATACCCGGGTGTATCAAGGATATTGATTTTCACACCCTCCCACTCGATTGGCACGACAGACGTGCTTATGGAAATCCTTCTCTTCTGCTCTTCCTTGCCAAAATCGCTGACCGTATTGCCGTCCTCAACCCTTCCCATACGTGAGGTGATTCCCGACAGATATGCCATTGATTCCACGAGACTCGTCTTTCCGGCCCCGCCATGACCCAGCAGTACTATGTTTCGGATCTTATCAGTTGTGTAAATATTCATTGCAGCTACCTCCTAATTTATTGAGTGCGCCCATTCTCCAACACAGTGCTTTCCATGAACGCGCTCTCCGTTATAATGATAGTTCACCATACTGAATGGAGTACCCATCTCGCATGGCCTAACTATTACAAGTTTACTATAATTTTTCAGACAATTCAATCTTTTTTGTGCAATTTGCATATTTCATTTTGCATAAAATCCTTTCTGAAATTTCGTCACTATTGCCGAAACTTTGTGCTTGACATTACTTAATGCTTACAAAGCTCCCAAGTCATAAATCAACTGTAAATGCTCCTTCTCAGAATAGATTACCTATGAACCAATTTCAGGACAGTCGTTGCATAAGATGCAAAATAGTGTTATCATTACAAATATGATGTTATGTATTTGCTGATATAATCTAATGAAAGAAGGATTTACAATGAATTCTAAACGTAATATAAACTGTGATTTAATGCGCGTAATCAGTATGATTTTTGTGATAGCCATACACGCTGACCGGTCATTTATTAAAACTCCTTTTTTAGAAGTTGTACTAAGCACAATACTTTTTACATGTAATGGCATATTTTATCTATTAAGCGGAAGATTTAATCTGCAAACTCAATTTGAAACCAGAGCTGATTATACTCTTTTATGGTATATATGTTACATATAAACGTGCTGCACAAAGTTACTCCTATGATAATTGCTGGAGAATCTACATTTTTTAAATGGATTGCCCGTATACTGGTTACATTGATAATTTCAATGTTATTATCAATTTTATTAAATATGATTGTCATATATCCAGTTCAAAAATTATTGAAAAAACTACCATGCCTCTATACTGAAGGATGATTTTTACCCAATTATAGTTAAATATTTACCTAAGATAACTGTATTACATTATTTCCAGAAAGGAGTTTGTACTTTATGGATATGAACAAATTTGGTTTTTTGAGTCTTGGCCTAATCGGCGGCTCCATCGCATATGCAATCAGACAGATTTACCCTGACGCCCAACTTGTCGCCTACGCGCGCAGGCAGTCCACGCTGGACGAGGCGCTCGCTGCTGGTGCAATCGATGCAGGCACAACTGAGATCAACGAGCTCTTCTCTGACTGTGATATGATATTTCTATGCGCTCCCGTCGCGGTAAATAACCAGCTTCTGAAACAGCTAAAGCCCATTGTATCCAGACAAACCATCATAACCGATGTCGGCAGCGTCAAGGGCTCTATCCACGAGACTGTCACACGGCTGGGACTAGACAGCCAGTTTATCGGTGGACACCCGATGGCAGGCAGCGAGAAGACTGGTTTCTCGAATGCCAGTTCTATTCTCATAGAAAATGCTTATTATGTTATCACACCTACAGAAACCGTGAGCCAGGAAGCCATCGCGGAATATTATTCTTTTGTAAAAAAAATGGGGGCAATTCCCCTGATTTTAGACTACCATGAGCATGATTATGTAACGGCTGCCATCAGCCATGTGCCGCATCTTGTCGCCGCCGCGCTCGCCAATCTGGTGCACGACCACGATTCTGCAAATGAGACAATGAAGATGATCGCTGCCGGCGGCTTTAAGGATATCACACGCATCGCCTCCTCCTCTCCTGAAATGTGGGAGTCAATCTGTATGTCCAATACCGAAAACATCGCTAACCTGCTAGACGATTACATCGCATCGCTGCAGACGATCAGCAGGGCTGTCCGCTCAAAACAGGAGGGATTCACTTTTGACCTGTTCACCGCTTCCAAGGAATATAGAGACTCCTTCGCTGACCTGCCAAAAGGGCCCATCAAGAAAATCTTTGCATGTTATGTGGACATTCCAGACGAGGCCGGCGCCATCGCCTCGCTCGCCACACTGCTCGCCAAGGCGGACATTTCCATCCGGAATATCGGCATCATACACAACAGGGACTTCGAGGAAGGAGTGCTCAGAATCGAATTTTACGGACAGGACGCACTAGACGAAGCAATTGCCCTGCTGCGGAGCCTGCACTACTCCGTGTATCCCAGGAAATAAAACGCTTTATAACATTTATCAGATTCCACATAAAAGAGCTGGCGCAAGCATAAAATACTGTAGAATCTATTGCTGTCATGAGGTTTTTATGCGTTTTTTGACATGGTCCAAGATCAAACCATATTTCGTCTCAATCCTGATTGCCCTTGGCGTTGGCGGTTTCTCAGCATTTCTCATCCGCAAAAATGTATATATCTATGCGTTCCTGCGAAAGCCGCCGCTGGCGCCTCCCGCCATACTGTTTCCGATCGTGTGGACGCTGCTCTACATACTAATGGGCATCAGCAGCGCCCGCATCTACCTGCACAAGGCTGCATATCCCGATGAGGTCTTTGATGCTCTGTTAAACGATGCGATCCAGCTGGTTCTCAACTTTCTGTGGCCTGTCATTTTCTTTAATATGCGCACGTTTCTGTTCTCATTTATATGGCTTGTAGTTCTGTGGACCAGCATATTGAAAATGATCTTCAAGTTCAGCAGACTCGACACCACTGCCGCCTATCTGCAGATTCCTTATCTTCTTTGGGTGACTTATGCCGGATATCTGAATTTTATGATTTACCTACTGAATTAAAACCTTTTCGTTACTTTTCATAGATGAAAAACTCTTATCAACAATTTCAATATATGCTATCGCGCAGAATCATGAAAAGTTCTATCTGTGAGGTAAGAAACCGATGCTTTCCCAAGATC
>CAJUQZ010000046.1:4969-26321 GCA_910588755.1 uncultured Lachnospiraceae bacterium
TTAAATGTAATTGTTTGGAAGTTCAGATGAAATACAGAAATGTCAAGGATATTTTTCCCGAAAATCTGTTAAACAGATACAACGATATGTCTCCGGGGAAGCGACCTATATCCCCGTAGGCAAAGAGCAAAAATCCCAGTGCTCCATCCGGCCAGAAATCAGACTCGTGACTGGATGGAGCCCTAGGACAGCATTACGCTGTACTAATTCCCATACCGAATACCGTTCCTCTTACAATATTTCTCCGCATAGCTTTTCGGCGGTACTGTCACTGTCACATCCACATTGCCGTCAAAAATAGTCTGCGGTCCTGTCTTTTTATTGTATGTATAATTCTTGATTTTCTGGACGGACTGTGGCAACACGACCGATTTGAGGTTCTCGCAGCCCTGAAAAACAAGCTGACCGATTTCCAATACGCCTTCGGGAACAACCACTATCTCAAGCACCTTGCAGCCATGAAACGCCCATTTGCCGATTGTCGTGACAGCCGTGGGAATTGTCACCTCCGGCAGAACCTTGCAGTACCTAAACAACTCACTGCTGATCGCGGTGAGTTTCTCAGGAAGTTTTACCAAGCTCAGGCTCCTGCAGTCCGCAAACGCCCTTTCCCCAATCGCCGTCACTCCATCGGGCACATGCGCCTGCTCCAATGCCCAACACCCCCAGAAAGCGCCTTTTCCAATCGTCTCGATCGTATCGGGCAGCCTGACGCAGGTGAGCGACCTGCGCAGAAATTCCCTCTGTTCTACCTTCAGACGTGACGCCCCCGGCGAAAATGCCCAGTCGCCGATTGCCGTCACAATGCTGTCGCCGATTTTTTCAGGGACATCAATCTCCGTATTTTTACCCTTGTAGCGCGTGATGATAACCGTGCCGTCCTCACGCTTCTCAAAGCCCCATATTTTCTTTCGCTCCGCGACCGAATTGGGATTAACATTCAGCCTGCGCATCATCGCCTTCTCGGCCTTTTCGCGCTCCGCGGCAAAGTCGGCTGTACGGTTCTTGTATGAAAGCAGCCATGCGGAGCATTCCGTCCTGCCGTTATCGGAAGCGTATTTTATCATCTCATCACGCCTGCGAGGTACTTCTAGCCACCCGTTTTGGGCGCAGAGCTCAAGGCAGGCCACGCTGTCCTGATCGATCGCGCCCCGCATCAGCTTTGTCTTGTTCATTTTCTTCTGATTAAAATTCTCCAGGATAAATTGAAAAAAATCAGGCCGGTACAGCCGGTACTGTTTGTAGTATAGGTTATAGTTTGCCTCATAAACCGATTCTGTATAATACAGTTTATTCCCGTCCATTTCGCTGACAATGCTACCGACCGCCTCGAGAAATTCCTCGTCGCCTAGATATCCCAACAAATGACTAAACGAATGCCACTCATTGCTGCGGCCGTCCTGCGCAAGCTTTGTAATCCGCTGTCTGGAAAGGTGCACGCCGCACTCTTTGAGCACTTTGGCAATCTGCCTGTTGCTGCTCATAACCGCATAAAAAAGCAGCTCCTCCACATCAAGACAGGCGCTTTCGCGGTGCGCACACAAGTATTTTACAATCCCGGCGCGCTGTTCCACTGGCAGCGCACACAGCCTTATTTCACCCTCTGCAGCACAGGCGCCGCTGCTCTCTTTCATGCCATTGTATATTGTCTGCTGGAACAGGTCGCTCATCTCTGGCGGTGTCACCCAGATATAGTCTCCAAAACAGGCATCTCTTTTGTCAACACCTTCGGCACGGCGGAGCACGTCATTTACCTCCAGCAGCGTCAGCCAATAATGCAGCTCATAAAAGCCGCCCATACCTTCATGGCGCACATATATAAAATTCGCGCCGCTCTCGACAAGCGCCTGGACATGCGCAAGTCCCCGAAACCGACAGGCAAGTCCCAATGCCCGCGCGGACATCCGAACCTCTCCAAGCTGCCTGTACAGCGCGGAAACCTCCTCTGGGGAACTCGTGAGTACGGCATGTTCCAGAATTGCACACTTGTCCTTCTGTGATTTATTTTTGTAATCCATAATGATCCCTTTCGTCCGGAAAACATCCAGCAGCAGACTCAGCGTTGCACAAAACCTGAATTGCACAGGCCTTTTAGCCTTCCCTAATTTTTCCCAGTCGAACCAAAGCCTCCCCGGTTTGCGCCCGTAAGTTCGGAAACCTCCTCAAACTCAAGTTCCGGCTGCTGCTCCATGATACGGAACTGGCAGATGCGGTCATTCAGATGAATTACCGTGTCGCGCATCGCATACATTGGAACAAACCACTGATCCTCATTTCCACAGTAACCGCCCTCTCCTGTCTCTCGGTCCGGACCGTCGATCACTCCCTGGTGATTCACCTGGATCAATCCGAAATTCTTGAACGTAGAACTTCTTGGTACTACATGAGCCTCGTACCCTCTTGGCAGCTCCACCGCGATCCCCAGCGGAATCAGCTTAAACTCCCCCTGCTTCATCTCGACATCTTCCGAAGCCCTGAGATCGATCCAGTTTCCCTTAGAAATCTTTTCCAGTTTCTGTACTTTATCCGTAAAATATTTTATCTTAATCGTCATCGTTGTTCCCCTGTTACGCCTCACACGCATTTTTCTTGATCGCACAGCTTCCGCTCGCACTGAACGGCACAATATTCTGGTCTGGCATTCCAGCCGTCTCACGGCCCATAGGAATGTCATCATAGTCCCCGCAGTGAAGCACCGGTATCCGTGGATTGTCCTGTGCCAGCGAAGCCTGTACATCGATCACGCGCTGATTGCTGCTACCCTTCCACAGAAGCGTTGTATCCTTTCTATCCTGCATAAACTCGCCATCAACAAGCACATCAACATACCGGATGACCGGATACTTCATGGCCTCCTCCCACACGTCCCCCGTGTACAGCCAGATATTCTTATTCGGGTATTTTTCCTTAATTTCCCGCGCAAGCTCCTTCACGCCCTCCCTGTTCGCACAGTGAAGCGGATCTCCGCCGGAAAAAGTAATTCCTTCAATATACGGTTTGTCAAGCTGCTCAAAAATCTCCGCCTTCGCGGCATCATCAAACGCCAGTCCGCCGTCAGGGTCCCAGGTCACAGGGTTCTGGCACCCCTTACAGCAGTGTTCGCACCCTGCCACCCACAGAACAACACGAAGCCCGTCTCCATTTAACATATCATCCTTTGTAATATTGTGATATCTCATAATTCATCCAACCTCCAGAATCCCAACATTCATTTCACTTCTGAAGAACGCTGCCCTTTGGCGTTCTTCTAAAAACGACTAGTACTTCTTAGGGCGCGTCTTTTGCACCCTTAGAAGTACTTCGTTTTTTACATGCTTTTCCGCTCCGCAATCTCCGCCATCTTCGCGTCATTGAGCCGCGTGTCCCCATGCACGCGGGAGTAGGACAGATAACCGTTCATGCGGTCGATTTTTGTCAGATTCTTGCTCCCGCACTTCGGGCACACATCCATCTGCAGCTCCTGGTGCCCACAGTCGTCGCAGTAAGCCAGCGACAGGTTGACACCCTCGTAAAATCCCATCTCCATCGCGCGCCTCACAAGCGTCTTGATCGCAGAGATATTATAGTCGATCGGATATTTCACATATTGGATCTTGCCGCCGTTTGACAGCTCCCAGAAGCGGTATTCCAGATCCTGCTTCTCGATCGGCGTGATGTCCTCCGTCACATGGCAGTGAAAACTGTTGCTGACATACTCCCTGTCAGAGACGCCCTCCACGATGCCGTATTTCGCCCTAAACTGCTTCACCTGCAGACCACAGAGGTTCTCCGCCGGCGTGCCGTATATCGCATAGAGGTTCCCGTCCTCCTCCTTAAAGCGGCTGACCTCTTTATTGATATATTCAAGCACCTCCACCGCAAACGCGCCGTCCTCCACGAGCGATTTGCCGTTGTAGAGCATTTGCAGCTCATTAAACGCCGTGATGCCAAAGGAAGCAGTCGCATATTTTAACAGCGGCTTGATCTTGTCCGAAAGCTTCAGATGACCGCCCAGAAAACCGCCTTCGCAATAGGCCAGCGGATTGGTCGAGGCGCGCATATTGCCCAGATAAGCGTATGTCCTGATATGAAGCTGGCGGATCAGGTTCAGATAATAGTCCAGCACCTCGTAAAAATCCCTGCTCTCCTGCCTCGCCTTTGCCAGAATCATGGGCAGATGCAGCGAGACCGCACCGACATTGAAACGTCCGACAAACACAGGTACATCCTGGTCATCAGCGGGATGCATGCCGCCCCTCTCATACCAGGGCGAGAGAAACGCGCGGCAGCCCATAGGCGAGATCACCTTGCCATACTGCTTATACATGCTGGCGATGTACCCCTTGCCGGTCAAACTGAGCCAGTCCGGATACATCGTCTTAGCGGAACACATGACGCCCGCCTCAAACACATCCTCGAGCGGCTTTCCGGGACCATGCAGGTTTTCATCATACAAAAAGACGATCTTTGGAAACAGTACAGGCTTCTTGCAGTCCTTTTTACCCTGCCCTTTCCGCCTGACATTTAACATCTGTATCGTTGCCATCTTGGCAAAGCGCTCCGTGCCAATCCCTGCCGTCACCGTGATAAACGGATAGTCACCGCGGCTGCTCGCCACCGTGTTAAACTTGTATTCCCAGCCCTGGAACCCTTGTTCAAACTCACGTTCTACGTCAGCAACCGCAACCTCCTGTGCCTTCTGCTCATCGATGCCAAGACCAACGTATTTTTCAATCGCTGACCGGTATGTTTTTTCCGCGTACGGCGCAAGGATCTTGTCCACTTCCGGCACGGTAAAACCGCCGTACTGCTGGCTTGCTGCGCTCAGCACGATATCGCCGATGGCGGCAAATGCTACATCCAGCGTTTTGGGCTCATTATACCAAATATTCCCCATCTCAAAGCCGCCTTGCAGCACTTCCGCCACGTCAAAAAGGCAGCAATTCATCGTATCACGCCGCGCGGACATGTCATGGATATAGATATAACCGTCCCTGCAAGCCTGGATCTCCTCCGTCGTCAGGAAAAATTTCTGATAGAGCTCCTTGTTAAACTGATTAAATATAAGGCTTCTCTTCGTGGAAACAAGCGCAGAATCCGTGTTAGCATTCTCCTTATCACCTACATACATGATCGACTGGCTCTTTTTGTAGACATCGTCCATCATGCGGACAAAATCCTGCTTGTAGTTTCTGTAATCGCGGTAGCTCTTTGCCACGACAGGCTTAACGTCCTCTAAGGCGCTCTCGACAATATTGTGCATCACCTGAATGGGAATCTTCTCGACCTCCATCTCGTCCACTTTGTCGATGACATCCTGACAGATCTGGCGCTTCTCCGCATCCGTGAATTTGGTCAGTGCACGGTAGGCGGACTTGCCCACGGCAGTGATGACCTTCTGCACATTAAACGCCTCTTTACTGCCATCCTTTTTGATTACATAAACTTTCTTCTTCGGCTGATAAAGCACGCTGTAATCGATTTCTTCGCTCATTTACATCCTACTCCCTTATACGCGTTTTTCTTTTATATAGTGTCTGTTATTTAATTAGTATACTAGATATAGTGTCTGTATACTAGTATAGTGCAACAATATCCCGTTGTCAATCACAAAATCAAATGGTAAGTTTGTGCAATCAAGTAGGGAAGAGACGTCTTCCCCTACTCGCGCGCCGAACACCCGTCATCAAACCGATTTATCGGTTTGATGACACATTTCCTTTGGGTGCCCGTGTGCATAAACAAAAGGTGTAAAACTGCCTCTATACAGCTTTACACCTTTTTCCATTTTTTTATTCCTTTACCTGCTCTGACTTTGCCTTTGGCTTCCACACCTTGACACCGATGAATCCGCCAACCCCTGACACGACAGCAATCACTGCAAAAACCATCAGGTATGACAATACCATTCTGAAAAATTCTATTAAATTAGACATGACTTTACCTCGCATTCCGCCGACAGCGATTCGGAATCTTGTCCAAAATCACGACAGCTTTTATTCATTTAACTGAAAATTTATACAATAATCATACCACTAGTCACAGCGTATCGTCAAGCAGGTAATTTCATCAATTTTCACAATTGACTCTTCACTTCCTATTTCCTTACGTGCCCGTGTGCATTAAAAGGAACGCTTCCCTATGGAAGCGTTCCAATCATTACATGTCTCTAAAGTAAGAAAATCTTATCGCCGATATTGATCCGGTTCTTATTGCCAATCTGAGGATTTGCGTCCATAAGCTCCTTCAAACTATATCCAAGTCTGGAAGCGATACGGGACAAAGTATCCCCTTTCACTACAATATATTCTTTGTCTGGTTTTGCGTCTGTAACAATTGCCGCAGAATTCGCTTCACTTGGTTTCGCATCTGTATCTGCCGCCTCGTCATCCGCTTCATCCGGTTTCACATCTGTTACTGTTACCACATAATCCGCCCCGCCAAAAATGCTGAACATTGCCTGTCCTATATCGATAATCTGGAAAGAACCCATATACGACAGCTTACCCGTCTTTGCATCATAACGGTACAGATTTGCATACTTCCCGGCGTTTTCCCTGCCCAAAGCCACATGCATATCGACTTTCATGCCAAAGTTGCCGCGATTCTGCATGGAGACTTGTTTGTAACTTATAATATCCTTGCACGCACTCCTAATTACAGCCGCCGGAACTACTTCTCTGTTCTCCGATATCGAAAGATCCAAATCTTTCGTTATGATAGAACGGGAAATGTCGAATCCAGTAATACTAAATGAGAAATCTTCCCCTGTGTGCATACACAACAATATGGTTTTGTCTATCATGATCTGCAAAACATGCGCAGGCACAATCATTTTTCTGCCTGTTAAGGTATCGAGCACGCTGATCACAGTAGCATTTGGCTGCAATGCAGATAACTGTTTCTGTAAATCTGACGTGATCTGAGTCCAATCCGCGACAATCTCATTCGGAACGCGCTTAGGGCTTTCTACAACGGACGGCTCATCATGCGATTCCTGCGGCTCGTCATCCGGTTCCTGTGGCTCGTCATCCGGTTCCGCAAGGCTGTCCTTCAACATTGCTGTTCCAAACACACCAGGCGACGACCATCCATTCCCCGACTCATCATACCAGCTCAGCGTACCGATTCGTTTACCGCCTTCCGCATCATTAATCTGAAGTTCGATACCGATCTCCATATCGCTGGCGGGTACGATGTCCGTCCACTTGATAGCTGCCTCAACGTTATAACCATCCTCCGTTGTTGTTACCATAGACTGAATGTTTTCTGCCTTACATTTTGGTCCATTGAAACTTTGTTCATTCAGATAATTAATACGATACTGCTTGTCGTCCTCTTCATAGGCATCGGACTTATGGTTGTTCTCATCAATAAAGATCTCTAAGGAGTCCTTCTCATGAACCTGGCTGCTTGTAGCATCAAGCTCACTGTCCTTGATTTGAGCAAACACATACAGGTATTCCTGCTCCCACATAAGGCTTGCCTCTGCGCTAGCTTTGGCTCCTGAGCGAATTGTCAGAGGAATGGTCACAGCTGTATCCCAGCTGCTCTCTTTCACTCCATCTACCTCTGCTGTCCCCTTAGGAATATACGTAAAAGGTTTCAGCGTTGCAGCCGCATAGTATTCACTGCTTGATGCCTGTGAAAATGTCGTATCATTATATGCTGCTTTCTGGCTGCCATTGGTAACAACAATATCAAATCCCATTTTAGCCGCCACTCTCAATTGAGCGCTGTCCAATTCCCTGCTCACCACCGCTGTGTAACCACCGTCTGTCTCCTTCGCGTTGGCACGCAGGCACTCCGCAGATATAATACTTCCATTCGTATTGGTAAGATAAAGCGTCACTTTATCTTCTGCATCCTTCACCGCATCCGTTACGTTGACCTGCACGGAAATCCCCTTCTCGTTCCATATCGGAACAAAGCTTACGGTCGTACCGTTGTGGGTGTACGTCTGCTTGACGCCATTGTCAAAAGAACCCTTCGAAGACTGTACCACTGTCAGCTTACGAATCACAGGTTTCAGCGGTTTTACATTTACAAAGGCCCAGTAAGAAGGCTTTACCTGGTAATCATCATCAAACAGAAGCGGGCACTGCTTTCTCGAGCCGTCGGTTCCTCCTCCCACAGAACTTGAAGTCTGCAGCCAAGAATTCTTGTCAATAACGCCCCATATAGTAATATTGCGAACGATATAGCCATCTTTCTTCAATCGGCGGACAGAATTGTAAATATCCTGATAACGCTTTGCCTGTCTCTCATATTCCGCCTGCTGCGTAGCGCTGGTTCCATCATAGGAAGAGCTTGCCGCAAAATCCAGCTCGGTAATCTGAACCTGTCCTACTACATCATAGTAAGCTTTCACCGCTGTCTCAAACTCATCGACAGTGGGCGTACCACTTGTCTGATAATGTCCCTGCATTCCCATGCCGTCGATTCTGGCGCCATCTTTTGCCTTGACATCTTTCAGAAGCTGTACAATACCATTGCGCTTGCTCGAAAACCATTCATTATAATCATTGTAATACAATTCCACACTGGCCGGCATATACTTATTGGCATACGTAAACGCATTCAGAATAAATTCATTGCTATGATATACCGCCCACCAGCTTGACTTCTCACTGTCACTGCGATACGTACCTGTGCTGTCGCTGACTGCCTCGTTGACCACATCCCAGCCATAGAACATATCTTTGTATTTACTGCCAGAACCCGTAAAATGCTCTGCGATGGTCTTAATGTACCACTCGAGCCTCAAATTCATGGTATCCTTGCTCACATAAGGCTTGCTTTCATCATAATCCTCATGGAAGAACCATTCCGGTGTCTGTGAGTGCCATACCAACACATGGCCGCGGATTTTGATAAAATCTTCGGGATTCGCCTGATTCCAGTCGTAGATTGCATCCAGCGTCTTCTCAGCACGGCTGTAATCCAGCTTTGGAACCTGAATCTCCTGTCCATTTATAGATGCCGTTTCCGTGCCGGGACATGTTTTTGAATAGCCAAACATCGCATCCGGCTTTAATTCGTTCCCTATCGTTACTGCATTAAAATGCTTTGTGACAAGCTGCATGAGCAAATCATCCGAAAGCTCGGAATTCAGGATCGAAACACCCATGATGAAATCAGAGCCCATCTCCTTGGTAACTGCATCCTTCAGGTCCGGAACATCCGTCTGAATCTCCTTCTCCGGTACAATCAATTCACGCAGTTCCACACCGGTTGTATAGTATGTACCCTTGACACCGGGGCCGTTGCCATACTCTGTTCCCTGCTCCAGAATGCGAACCACAACCTTTTCCAGCTCGCCTGTCCAGGAAGGCGTAAAGGTTCCGGTAAACTTGGTCCACACACCGGGCTCTAAGACTTTCTGTTTATCGCCGGTCAGATTGCAGCTATAGTTGGTCGCACCGTCTGCCGTAATAAACGGCGCCATCTGCACAGTACGCATCTCATCGGCCGTATTTTTATAATCCTCTGCGTCCAGCATCACATAGAACGTATACTGATATTCCTTATTCTTTTTTACAGCAGCTGTGATATCCTGCGCGAAACAGTTATAATTGGATTCACGCCCTGTAATCTTTCCGTATGTCTTGAAACCACCGATCACTGCCTGCGCCGCACTCTCTGCGGTAATGACAGCGCTTCCCTGATCGGCTCCCCATACATCGAGATTCTCCGCATCCTCAAAGTTCGGATTTTTAATCAGGTTATCCCCAAGCGGTATCTCTTCGACATTGTCCTTCATGGTAAACTCAATACTGACAATCTGGACGGTACGGGGACTGCTAAAAGCATCGTTCATGTCATTATCATCGCTGCACGCAAAACCGATGCTCGCCGCTTTGCCTTTGAAATCAGGCACAAAGGAGTACTCTTCCTGGCCGGAATTGCCATAGTATGCTTTTAATTCCGTCTTGGCACCATCATATACCTTAATAGCCAACGTGGCATTCTGATCTGCCGTCCTAATCGTGATCTTCTCACAGTTGGACATATCCAGCGT
The DNA here is from genome assembly GCA_910588755.1 of uncultured Lachnospiraceae bacterium. Classification (GTDB taxonomy): domain Bacteria; phylum Bacillota; class Clostridia; order Lachnospirales; family Lachnospiraceae; genus COE1. Next base: position 14,970 of record CAJUQZ010000046.1, read on the forward strand.
CTTTGGCAGATCCAGACAATACTCATGCCACTTTTTTTCATAAGTAAAAATCATTTTCCCGTCAGTAGGTTTTACTGGCGAATTACTCCAACGTTCATAGGCGTTCAGCTTTTCCGCCTGATACAAATAACCGTCTTCATCTCCATCATCAGGCGGCACATCTTTCATCACAAAAGAAAAGCTGACGATCTGAACTGTAAACGGATATGTATCTGCATCACTGTTTGACATTATGCCAATGCAGGCAGCTTCACCGGAAAAATCAGGGGTAAAGGTATACTCATTTTTGCCCGAATTATTATAGTAAACCTTTAAATCCTTCTTTTCACTGTCATAAACCTTAAATGCCAAAACACCGTTCTGATCTGCTGTTTTGATAGTGATACCTTCGCAGTTAGACATATCCAGTCCCTTGGGAAGATTCAGGCAATACTCTTCATAAGCCTTCGTAAAACTCAAAACCAGTTTCCCATCTGTCAGTTCCACAGGATCCCCGCTCCAGCGTTCATACGCTCCCAGTTCCTCCGCCGCATAGAGATGATTCTTTTCATCCCCATTATTTACCGCCAGATTGGTTGTCACAGTGACACTGTCCTCCTCGTCATCATCATAAACCGGCGGATTGTCTACGAAACTGCTGACGGTAAATGTAATGCTGCCAACAGCAATATCAAATGCACCGTCCTCAGTACTAAGATTACTCATAATGCCGATATATCCAAGCTCATCAGCACTATAGTCCTGTCCAGTTTCACTTCCCTCACCAACCGAAATTGATGCCTGTCCAAAGCTGGCACCCAACTCATTCTGGTTTTCATCCAAAAACTTTAATGAAAGATTTTGAACCTCACCAGAATTAATATTGCAGGTAAACTTTATCAATCCAGCTTCTTTCACTTCCTGCGGAATTGCATAATTAACCTGTCCATACTGCTCAGTAAAATGATACTTTATCTCCTTAGAGCCGTTAGCGGTAATATCCACCTTGTCATATGCTCCCAATGTCAAGTCACTTAAGCGGTATGTTACCTCTGTTTCTGTGATGTCATCTTTGCCATCTGTGTCGGTCTTATCCAGGTCATCTACATCAGTAGAATCCGGCACATCTGAGTCTTCCGGATTGCCGTCCACCTCATCTAAGTCACCAACCCCTTCAGCAGCCTCATTGCTCCCACCCGTGGAAGCTTGCACGGTAAATCCAGTCAACTGGATACTTCCAAGCACCAGGCAGCCAGCCATAAACAGCGCCAGCTTTCGTCGAAAGTCCGTACACATTTTCATTTTAACACCTCCTTAAATAAAATTATTTAGTTTTTTTATAGATAATTTTATATCTATAATATAACATATTTTAAGTATATTTGGCGCTGCATATGTGTACTTCTCATTTTTTGCTCTTTATCCTTTAACTGTTGCTTTTTTCCAATTTTTGACAGAATTATTCCTTCGATTTGTCGCTTTTACCCAAATTTTATACAGGAGTATTTCCTCAATTCGCTATTTTCGAATATCCCTGAAACACACACAACCTTTTGATACCAACAGCTCGTCAGTTGGCCAGAAAGCATACCTAACAGCACTATTGCCCTTTGCAGGCAAATTACGGGAAGTCATAATTTTGCCGGCTTCCCGTTACTCTTGGTGTCAAACTTAGGCTTCCTGTGTCACCCCTCTTGCAAGACGTAGTGTCTTAATTTGTCTTCCGATATCCAATTTGTTTTCCCTCCGTTATTTTCCTGCATCATTTTAACTGTATTGTTTCCCGCTGATCAGCTTATATTGAGTATATATCAGCCCCCACCCAAATTCAATCAATGGGTATTCTAGTACTCTATCCGGCCAGAAATTAAACTCGTGAACCACCTGCTTTGCACCATTGCGTCGTTAAAATTTCTAGACGATGCCACCGCATCGCCGTCGAAATTTTGCCTAGCACTGGCACAAATCATGCGGCTCACAAGTCTAATTTCTGACTGGATAGAGTACTAGTCGATTCTAACAGTAGTTGAATCGTTACTAGTTCACACAGGACTAGGCATTTACAGCAAATTACGGTTTTACAAGCCACGTACGAGAACATACATGCAGCAATTGAATCATGTCAATGCATTTTTTTCTTTTCAACTTCTCTCCACCTGTGATATAATTAAGAAGCTGTCAGGAAAGAGCCCATCAAGTTATCTCCTGACAGTTCCTAAAAAAGTGCAAAAATGTTACATAATGATCTGCTACAAGAAGTAAAGCGAGGAAAAACTAATGAGATTATTGATAATAAGACACGGTGATCCCGATTATGAAAACGATACATTGACCGAAAAAGGCTGGCGCGAGGCCAGGCTGCTGGCAGAGAGAATCTGTCAAATGGATATTCAGGATTTCTATGTGTCGCCGCTTGGACGCGCTAAGGATACTGCGTCCTGTACATTGGAAAAAATGAACCGAACCGCTGTAACCCACGAGTGGCTCCGCGAATTTGCGCCTTCTGTCAAGCGACCCGACGTGACTGACAGGCGCTCGATCGCCTGGGACTGGCTTCCTGAGGACTGGACAGATGAGACCTGCTTTTATGACCAAAATCTTTGGAAAACGCATCCCGTCATGAAGGAGGGCGCTGTCGGCACGGAATATCAGTGGGTGACAGAACATTTTGACCAGCTGCTTGCAGAGCACGGTTATGTCAGAAAAGGCGGCCTCTATCGCGCGGAAAAGCCAAACCGTGATACGCTTGCCTTCTTCTGTCACTTTGGTGTGGAGTGTGTGCTTCTAAGCCATCTTATGAGTACCTCCCCGATGATATTGTGGCATCATACGTCGGCAGCCCCCACATCTGTCACCACAATCTACACAGAAGAACGCAGGGAGGGAACTGCCATTTTCCGCATCAGCAGTTTCGGCGATATCTCACACCTGTATGCCGCAGGCGAAGAGCCCTCTTTTTCAGCGCGCTTCTGTGAGACATATGATGACTGGCGGCGGCATGATTAGTTTTCCGGCTTTCTATACCGCTTCCCTTTCGTCGCCCCGTCGTCCTTCAACAAATGAGCTGCTACCAGTTCACGGAGCAGCTCATTTGTTCTGCTTGCTTTTAAACCCAAGATATTAGATAATTTGTTCGATCTGTGCCAGGTCTCAGGTTCCATAGCAGATAGAATAGCCTTATTTACGCGAATACTATTCCAACCACCCGCAGAGCAGGTGATTTATTTGTTCTCCAAATGATTTTGCTCATTGCCTTTTCCACTCACCATCCTGCAGAAACCTGCCTGCCATATCATCGGCCTTCCTGATAATCTCCTTAGAAAAACCAATGATTTCCAAAAGCTTAATCGCATTTCTGGTGTGTGCCCTGCCGCCAAGAAGTCTGTACGAAAACAGCACATCGCCGTCCTTTACCTCCTCCTCAAAGTGGAAATTGTCATAATACCGCTCGAGCAGATGTGTCAGCTCAATGTCGTGTGTCGCCGCAAAGCAATAGATTCCCCGCTGCGCTAAGCGCTCGAGGATTTGTGTCGAGGCCGCAATCCGCTCCACGGTGTTTGTCCCCCGCAACACCTCGTCCACAAAGCACAAAAGCGGCGTTTTTCCATCAGTATCCGCTGCATCCATAATACGTTTTAACGCCTTGATTTCCACGATATAATAACTTTCCCCATTGTCAAGGTTATCCCGCAGCGACATGGAGGAATAGATTCTATAGTAATTACCCTTGTACATTTTTGCCGCACAGGTGTTTATTGTCTGTGCGAGAATCGCATTGACTGCTGTCATCTTCAGGAATGTAGATTTCCCTGACGCGTTGGAACCCGTGATAATCATTCCCCTGTTCTGCGAAAAGCTGTTCGCCACCGGGCTATCAATACACGGGTGAAACCCCTCGCTGATCACAAGGCGGCTATCCGTGCCTGTCTGCAGTACCGGCGTCGTGTAATACGGCAGCGCCGCCCTAAAATATGCAATCGAAATCACCGCATCAATATAGCCAATATCACCGGCAAGTCCGATAATCTCTTTTTTGTTTTTCTGGACAATATTAAGCATTTTGTTAAACTGTATCAAGTCAACGTGTGTCAGCATTTTAATATAATCAAACAAAAGTTCGTCTACGCTTCCAGTAGAGGCGTTCATCTTCATGACCATTCCCGAATGTTTTTCAAAATCCCTGAAATGCCTCCGTTCCGACTTTAATGCAGAAACATAATCTTCCATCGCTGGACCAGTTGGAATTTTGATGATAGCATCGACACAGTGAATCATGCGCAGGATATAGCCGAATGTTGTCACATACGGCGCCGCAATACCTTTCTCCTTCATATAAGTCACGATGTTTAAACAGGCCGCCGCAATCAGCAGCGGTACGCCCAGCGATGTCCGCACAAATACAGCTGCAACCGACACTACCAGTAACAAAATGCAACCATAGTGAACCCTGTTGCTGCGCACACCTAGCTCATCTAGATAATCCAGATAATCAGAGAGTGCATATTTTCCAGTATGCCCCAGATCTTTAAGCGCCATCATAGTATCCAGCCGCACATCCTCATTTTCCATCATATATTTTATATGCGCTTCCATTCTCTCCTGTGCACCGTCCCTGTCATCGATTACTGGGCTCCGCAGCATCGCATACAGGTATTCCTCGCCCGAGGATGACTGTGCATAGTTCATGCGCGCAAAGATATTGTCCATAGAAAGGTCATTCCAAGTAATCTCGTCAATCGCATTTTCATCGTAGCGTTTCCCGTATAAATTATCCCCGCGCCGATGCCAATAATAGCGTGCGATCCGGTCAAGCTCCCCGGCGCTGTATGTCCGATCCGGGAAACTGCCGTAGAGCTCTTTTAGCTGCCTGCGATATTTTTTCCTGCGCCCCTTTTCCTCTATCGCACCCCTGATCATCACATACAGAAATACTACAAATAATATGGCAAAAAGTACTGTTATTTCCATGTGCCCCTCCTCAAATGATGAATACCTCCAAATTACAGATTATCCGGCCCAAATCCCTCTGGCAACAACTCTGACAGTGTCCGCTCCACATACTGCTCCTCTGAAACCGCCGTGATTACCCGGAACCCTGCGGGATCACAGAACTCCATCATGACCTGCCTACACACACCACAGGGATACGCATAGCTTGTCGGCGTCCCCTGATAACCACCGACAATTGCAATCGCCTCAAACTCGCGTTCTCCCTCACTCACTGCCTTGAAAAACGCTGTCCGTTCCGCGCAGTTTGTCGGCGTGTAAGCTGCGTTTTCTATGTTGCAGCCCTTGTACACCCTTCCCTGCTTTGTCAGAAGCGCTGCGCCCACCATGTATTTTGAATACGGCACATACGCCATCTCTCTTGCCTCTAGTGCCTGACGAATTAATTCCCTATTGTCCATATACATCCCTCCATCTATCAATTCTGCATTTATTTCTCCTGCCTTTTTATCTTTTCAGTGGTACAGGTGTGCGGCTTATCTGCCTGATCCTTGTTATATTTGATGCCAAATTCTCTTGCGCTGTGCTTCCCGCATCCACCATTTCCAGATCATTTTGCCCCGTTATGGTTGCATTATAGCATACTGACATCATAAATGAAAGAATATTCTTACGGGTCATTGGATTGACGTTTCTTCTGTATTTTTCTGCCTGTTTATACGCAAAAAGATTGACAGGCGCAACCCTATGCTGCATATATTGCAAATAGGTTACATCTGTCAACCTTATTTATGAGGCCTTCTTTTTATATAATGATACAGACCATCCCCCCGTTGGAATCATTGACAATCTTCTGCATGGTATCCTGCAATTTGATCTGGCTCTCCTCCCCGATCATGGAAACCTTGCTCGTGATGCCGTCATTGACAAGCTGCTCCACGGTCTTGCCGAAAATGTTCGTCTCCCAAATGCCTTCCTTGGAAGTCTCTGCATCCGAGATATAGCCGATCAAATCCTGTGCCTGCTGCTGTGTTCCAACAATCGGCGCGATCTCGGTCTCGATATTTGCCTTGATCATATGAATCGAAGGGCTCTGTGCCTTGATCTTCACACCGTACTTGTTTCCGTGCTTGATTAACGTCGGATTATCTAGCATGATCTCATCGCGCTCTGGTGTGACGACACCATATCCTTTCTGCCGGACACTCTCAAGCGCGTTGAGCACTTTCTTGTATTCTCTCTTCATGTCTGCTAGACTGGACAAAAGCTGCATCAGCTGGTATTCGCCCGAAATATTTTCCCCTGTCATGGAACTTAGCAGCTCATAGTAGTATTTTGTGTCGCCTTCGAGTAAAAAGGAAGCCGAACCGTCCGCGATATTCACCTTATCATACTTGCAGCGCCTGATACATTCGCTATCCTTCTCGAGCAGCTGGCTAAAGTCCTTCTCCACAAGGTCGCGCACTGTCCTGACCTTATCCATAATGACATGAAGCTTCTCGATCACTTCCTTTTTCATAGGATTGTCGATCTCCATAATATCCATCCACTTCGGTGTGTAAAATTCGATCACAGACACCGGAAACTCATACATGACCTGCTCTAATATCATCGTGATATCGTCCCGCCGGAGCTGTTCGATATTCACTGGTATCGCCTTGACCTCGAATTTCTTTTCAAGCTCGACAGCGATATTTTTTGCCTCCTCTGAATAAGGCTTTGTCGTGTTCACGAGCACCACAAATGGCTTCCCAAGCTCCTTTAGCTCTGCAATGGTCTGTTCCTCCGCAGGCTTGTAGGCATTTCTCGATATTTCGCCAAAACTGCCGTCTGTTGTGACTACAATGCCGATTGTCGAATGGTCCTGTATCACCTTCCTCGTCCCAATCTCCGCCGCCTGCGTGAACGGGATCTCCTCCTTCGACCACGGTGTCTTGACCATGCGCTCTACATCTTCCTCCATATGCCCTGCTGCGCCCTCAACCATATAACCAACACAGTCAATTAACCGCACTTTCACGTTGATCCCGTCGCTGATCTCAACCTGCGCCGCCTCCTTTGGAATAAACTTTGGCTCTGTTGTTGTGATCGTACGTCCTCCACTGCTCTGTGGCAGTTCATCCTGCGTGCGCGTTCTCTCATGTTCATTTTCAATTTGCGGTAGTACCATCAGATCCATAAAACGCTTGATGAAAGTGGATTTTCCCGTCCTGACTGGTCCCACTACCCCCACATAGATTTCTCCACCAGTCCGCTGGCTGATATCCCTGTATAAATTAAACTCTTGAGTTGAATCAAGCTGCCCCATGATATTCCCCTTTCTTATTTGATGTTATAGACTATGAATGCATATTTACAAGCTTGTGGAAAAAGACTTGCCGAGTGAATACAGATTCCCTTAAAACTGTGTCGCTCTATTTGTTTAAGCTTATGCACTCCCGCATAAAAAAAGAACCACAACTGTCCTTTAAAATTTTACAGCTGTAATTCTCTTTCTCATTCCTATTGGCTGGTCCTTAGAAACTGCCATAGATTACTTGTGATAAATATTCCTTGTGATAAATAACCTATGACATTATTATTTACAGTTCCTTACTGTTCCCACGCATTTTCCCGCGTCGATAATGCAATTTACTCTGATTTCTATTCTGGTTTTTGCTTTCTTTTGCCACACCATAAGAATCCCTTTTCTTTTCCGCCGTCTTAATCGACTCCTGCGGTTGCGGCGCGCGATCTCGCACATGTCTGCGCGCATGTGCCTTTCTCTTCTCCCTGGCAGCCTGCTTTGCCGCGTCCGTGGCACGTTTACGGTCACGCGCGCCCACTTCTTCACTGTTATATATGGTCAGCTCTTTTGTATCCCTCAAACGCACATAGTTTGGATAGGCTGTGTACTTCATATGGCACTTGTTGCACTCATAGGTATTGAGTGTATCGCCATTTTCCATGTTTACCTGAAGTGTCAGGCCATATTTGACCGTCCCCCCGCAGCCTTCGCGGATGCATTTGTTGATTCTCTTATCGTATACGTAAAATACATCCCCCTCCCGCAAACGTACCTTTTTCTCAGGTGCCTTCTTTTCCATCTCATCGCCTTCTCCCCGTACTTCATTTCCCTTTTACACACAGAACTGCCTCGACAATTCCTTGCATGTCTGCCGTCACGCTACCTTGACTGTTCCTTATTCATTGGCCGTCAAACTGCTCTGACTGTTCCTTATTTACTGGCCGTCAAACTACCTTGACTGTTCCTTATTGATTGACCATTGATTGGCCGTCAGACTGCCTTGACTGTTCTTTATCTATCTGCCGTCAAGTCATCTAAACTATTGCTTATTTATTTGCCATCAGTTTGACCATCGCCTCATTCAAACCTTTGACTGTCAGCTTGTACATCGGAAAAATCTCCTTCACGGCCGTCTCCGCCTCGCGCCACGGGGCACGCCCCGGCGCCATCTTGGGATTCATCCACACGACTTTCTTGTAGTGCCGTTTCATCAGCTGCAGCCACTCAAAACCGGACAGACCGCCGTTTGGGCCCCTGTAATTGCCCGTATTGGAATAGAGCTCCTCCGGCGCCATCGCCGCGTCTCCGACGATAATCACCTTGTAGTCGCTGCCGACATTGCGAAACATCCATTCGGTATCAATCCAGTCGCCATTCTCACACTCCGGCGTTTTGTACAGCTTGGAATAGATGCAGTTGTGAAAATAATAGACCTTCACATCCTTAAAATGGTTAGACTTATTCACCGACTGGAACAGATCGTTCATCAGCCGCGTGTACGGAATCATCGTTCCACCGGAATCCATCAAAAGCAGCAGTTTCACCGCATTTTTGCGCGGTTTCATCATCTCAATCTGCAGATACCCGCCATTGTTGCAGGTCTTGTCCACGGTGCCGTTAATGTCCAGTTCCGTCTCCGGAATGTCCAGTCTGCTGGAAAACTGCCTTAATTTACGAAACGCCATCTGGAACTGCCTGTTGTCCAGGACTCTGTCGTCCCTAAAATCCCTGTACTTGCGCGCACCCACGACGGAAAAGGCCGACTGGTAGCCTGTCTGTCCGCCGACGCGAACGCCGCCCACGTTTCCGCCCATATTGCCAAAGGAAGTTTTTCCCATCGTCCCGATCCAGAAACTTCCGCCGTTGTGCTCCTCGTTCTGGTCTTTCAGGCGCTGCTTGAACTTCTCCTCCACATCGTCCTTGTCCACCTGAATGTCCTCGATTTGATTTAAATGATTCCGCGCTTCCTCATGGGCAAGCTCCAACATGTCGGACTTATCAAGCCAGCGGAGCATATTTTTCCCGACCTCCGTCTCGGTTTTCACCCCCTTGAAGCACTCCTCAAACGCCATGTCAAACTTGTCAAACTCTGTCTCGCTCTTCACTAGAATCATTCTCGCCACATAGTAAAATTGTGTCAGCGAGCTCTCGCAGAGTCCCTTGTCAAGCGCCTCTTGCAGATCAAGCCACTCCCCTAGCGAGACATCGAGCCCTTTTTCTTTTAAGGTATAGAAAAATTTAGAAAACATGCTTTTCCCTCATTCCATATCACTTCTCAATGAATCTCCTGCCGCACGGTTGTCAGGTCTTCGTCCTTCTTCACCACCACCCCGACAAACGGAAGCTTTGACCGCAGCGTGTCCGCCGGAATGCCGCCGATCTGCAGCGCGTTGATCCAGTCAATCAGCTCCGAGGTGCTTGGCTTCTTGCGCACATCGCGGAGCGAACGAATATCATAAAAGACCTGCATCGCATTTTTTAGAAGATTTTCCTCGACATCAGGATAGTGCGTCCTGATGATCTCCTCCATCAGCTCCGCGTCCGGGAAATCAATATAGTGGAAGATACATCTCCTAAGAAATGCATCCGGAAGCTCTTTCTCGGCATTCGACGTGATAATCACAATCGGCCTGTGCTTTGCCTTGACAGTGCGCTTTGTCTCATGGATATAAAATTCCATCTGGTCAAGCTCCCACAACAGATCGTTTGGAAATTCCAGGTCGGCCTTGTCGATCTCATCGATAAGCAAAATCACCTGCTCGTCGCTCTCAAACGCCTCGCCAAGTTTGCCAAGCTTGATATATCTGGCAATGTCATCGACACCCTCCACGCCAAACTGGCCGTCGTAGAGTCTCTGGATTGTGTCATACATGTACAGACCGTCCTGCGCCTTTGTCGTGGACTTGATGTTCCATATGATGAGTTTTTTGCCGAGCGAATTGGCCACCGCCTGCGCGAGCATCGTCTTTCCCGTGCCCGGCTCCCCCTTGATCAGAAGCGGTTTTTGCAGCGCGATCGCCACATTTACACTCGCGAGAAGTTCCTCGCTCGCCACGTAATCCTGTGTGCTGTTAAATTCCGTGTTTGCCATTTTGAATGTTTCCTTTCTATATTTCATCATTTTTAATTCATCATCTCATAATTCATCTTTTATATCTTTTTTATATCTTTTATTTTTCAATATCTGTAACTCATACCTTGAATTTCCATGATATGATATTCAAAAAAGGTACAAAAGCTCAACCATACGCCAAACCTTTGTACCCTGCCTTTCACATCTGACAATCCGTCCAGCTTTTACAAATCTACATCCTCAAATATCTCACCCAATGTCATCGTGATATGCGGAAATGCCCTTAAACTAATCTCCTGGTCTGCATTATAATCTTCTTCTTCCCTGTCGCCCTGCAACATGTAATTTTGATGCAAAACATATTTGCCATCTTCCAAATAATAAATTTCAAGCGCTCCCTGCGGTGAGACAATCCAGTATTCCTCCACACCCGCCTGCTCATAAATATCCTTTTTCACTGTCCTGTCCCGCTTGGCTGTAGAAGGACTCGCTGTCTCAGCGATAAATCTAGGGACTCCGTTATAAAAACTGCCCTTCAGATACTTTCGGTCACAGATAATCATGATATCCGGACACAGATAATCGTCATTAACGTCCAGATGATAATGAAAATCAAGATTCTCTATAAATACCCTGCATAAACTGTCTTTTAATTTACTGCTTATAACCCTGTAGATATTTCCATTGACAATCCCATGCCGGAAATGGGGCCTCGGTGACATCTCATAGATTACACCGTCTATTTTTTCATCCCTTTTCCATTCATAATCCGCCAGCCGCATATCATCACTTCCTCTTTTAATGATTATATCATACACTGACACGTAAAGGAAGAATTTCTTTATAATCTTATCGTAAACCCATCATATATCCCGACTGGGATATCCTCTCTGAACAGCCAAAGATACCCTAACCCAATCACCTATCGACAGTAAATAACACGTACCTCTTATCCTCCGCAGCCTTCTTCCAAAAATCGAGACTGTCCTGAAGATAGTACCATGTATACTCAAAATCTTCCTCGTCCGGCTGCATTCCATAGTCCTCAGGATCAATCCTATCATAG
>CAJUQZ010000047.1:0-4439 GCA_910588755.1 uncultured Lachnospiraceae bacterium
AAAAGCAAGGAAAGAACAGCTTAAAAATCAGATGCAGTACGGGGAACTGTACCACCGCAACTACTACAAGGAAGTGCAGGACAAAAACAGGGTTTACTATGAGTATTACAGCTTGGAGAACACGCAGGACATTCCGGCGGATTACAACGAAATCTCATTTGTATGTTTAAGACCTGACGGCTGCCTTGAAACGCCAAGTACATTGAGTATCGTCTGCCGGACACTGGCAAAGAAACTGGACGGATTTGAGGGCTTTCACTTCCACCAGCTCCGCCATACTTATACAAGCAACCTGCTGTCAAACGGTGCAGCGCCGAAAGATGTGCAGGAACTCTTGGGACACTCTGACGTAAGTACCACAATGAATGTGTATGCCCATGCCACAAGGGAGGCAAAGCGGACTTCCGCAAGGCTCTTGGATAAGGTGGCAGGCAACGATTAGATACATTCAGAAAAAACTTTCCCTTGTAAACTGCCTATAAGGGCAAAAACAAGGGAAAATAGATATCATTTCACTATATGAGGTTCTAAAAGCCTTGAAAAATAAGGAAAGTTCAAGAAATTCATCTGCAAATTCCGATTTATGTATTTAATCAGAATTTATTTACTGCCATTTACAATGTATATTCATGAGCACTTTCCAATGGGCACACAATTCCGAAAAGAGCGTATATAGCCGCTGTCCGTCAGATTTTTCCGCCGGAATAATCGATCTTATCCCGAATCTCCTGCATCTGGTAGTCGAGCATCTCGATCGAATCCGCACATGCCTTTAACTGTCTCTCGATCTCCTCCGTGTTCTCGATGTCCTTTTTATATTTGAGCTTGTGCTCCAGACTCGCCCAGAAATCCATCGCGATCGTGCGAAACTGCACCTCCGCCTTCACATACTTTTTCTCATCCGGCAAAAAAACCGGGACACTTAAGATCAGATGCAGGCTCCTGTATCCGTTTTCCTTAGGCGTCTTGATATAGTCCTTTTTGTTCAATAATATGATGTCGTCCTGCTTGAGCAAAAGCTCCGCCAGCCGGTATATGTCATCTGGAAAGGAACAGATCACGCGAAGCCCCGCGACATCTGTGACGCACTCCTTGATATTCTCAATCGTGACCGGCAGCTCTTTGCGCACCAGCTTTTTGTAGATGCTCTCCGGCTTCTTCAGCCTGCTCTTGATCGACTCAAAGGGGTTTCTTTTATACTCCTCGGAAAACATCGCGTTGAGCACTTTAAGCCTAGTCTCCACCTCCATGATCGCAGAGCGGTACTCCATCATCAGTTTGCTAAACGCCTCCGCGGTGCTTAGCTGCTCCGCCTGTATCCTGATGATCTGCTCCTGCTTTTTCAAAGCCCTGGACTGTTTTGCAATCTTTCTCTCCAGCTGGTTCTTGCATGTAAACAGCTCGATTGTATTTTTCACCCTGTTTCTGACAATCGAGGCCACAAACGGCTTGTGGATAAAGTCCGCAACACCCAATTTAAAACATCTGTTCTCTATATCCACAGCCCCCTCGCTGCTGATAATCAGCACCGGAATGCTCTCCATCAGACCGCGTTCCCGCATCCTGGCAATCACCGCAAAGCCATCTGCCCTTGGCATCTGCAAATCCAGCAGAAGGGCCACAATTTCACTCTGGTATTGGCGCAGCTTTTGCAGCGCCTCCTCCCCGTCCGCCGCCAGCTCGACGGCAAAATCATTTTCTAATATATCTCTCAACAATTCGCGGTTCATCTCCGCGTCGTCCACAATTAATATCTTTTGCATTTTTGTAATTCCTTCATTCATTTCACATGGAAAACGCCCCTTGCGGAGCGTCACATGATTGTATATATCGAAACTCCCATTCGTCCGTTTAACGCATGTCAGAATAAAAAACATTCTACTTCACTTTATATTTATGTCTTAACGGTTTTAAAGTCCAGTCATCAAACGGGACAAATCCATCGTTCTGCAATCTTCCCAAAACAATCCCAGGGTCACGGTCAATCTGCTCTGCAAAATCACGGATCGCCTGCAAATCAAAACAGTTCCGGCCGACGAACTCCCGATAACATTCCAATGGTATCAATGCGTTTTCCGCATATTGATCTGCTGCATCTTCCTGTTCTCCCGATTCCTTCTCAAACGATATGCCATAGTCACCGTTCATAATATGGCCGATTTCATGAAATAATGTAAACCAGAATGAATCCGCATATAATCTCCTGTCATTAACCATCAGCATCACATTATTTCCAACCTTTTTGGTTGCCCCGTTGATTCTGGAACCCAACAGATTTGGCAAAATAACAAAAATAACACCTGCCTTATGAAAGGCATCACGGATAAGCGGATAAAATTCCTCATGATTTCTTGTCAGGGTTAACGCGTATGCTGCTGCCTCCTCAAACTTCGCCTTGTTAAATCTCGGCGCATCAATCTTCAATGCCTTATTGACTGCTATCTGAACCATTGCATTGGCCTTGATTGTATTGACCTGTGTCAACCCTTCTGTCGAACTTCTAAAACTCACGGCCATATCGCGTCTGGTGAGAACCGAAAGTGTTGCCACATTCAAAAACTCGCGAATCTGCTTTATCTGCTCATTGGTTTTCCTCGGAAGATCCGGCAGTCCGAAATGCTCCTTAAAATATTTATAATCCAGACTGTCAAAAACCTTCCGCTCCTCCTGAAGCTCCTCCTGCGACCGGAATTCTGCCCGCAATGCATCATAAGAATTTTGTAAGTTCAGCCAATAACCCACACTTGTTCCAATCATTCTGGATAGCTTCATCGCGATATCAATGGACAAGCTCTGCTCTCCCCGAATTAACAGGCTTAGGTTCTTGGGTGTGGTATCAAGCCGCTTTGCAAAATCTTCCTGTGTCAGCCCACTTTCATCAACAAGCTCTTTTATATAATACCCCGGGTGAAATGCAATCGTATCATTATACTCTATATAATTACTCATAATGTTTGCTCACCTCCGTAATCTCCACAATTTTGACACTCCCTGCAATCCGATCAATCTGGCAGGAATGATATGGATTACCACCTTCATCTAATGGCTGTATGATTATCCTCCACTGTTCCCTTCTTGATTTTACATCAATTGCAAAGTATCCTTCTAAATCCCTGCCATTTTTCTTCTCCAGCTTATGAAAATGAAATGTAGGCTGCACAATAATATCCTTGATCGTTTCTGCTTGTTTCAATGCATTGATTCTGGCCAATAGGCTTCTGGCAAGAACAGTATCTCCCCCAAACAATTTACTTGCCGCTTTAACACTTGTACATTGATTTTCAATCTTTTCAGCTGCGTAGATTAGCTCCACCTATTCCCTCCTTGCATGCTTATATTACCCGTTAGGTAATTTTATTATATCATTCAATCTGATCATAGTCAATCCATAAACTCCCCTCTATGCCGCTCAAAAAACTCATAAAAATACCGCACATTTTCAAGCTCTGTCCACTTCGCCTCCGCCAGCTCCCCCACGTCCAGATTATAGATCTTTGCGCGCAGCGTCCCCAGCATAAACGGCGAGTGTGTGGAGATGATAAACTGGCAGCAAAGAAAGCGCGCCATCTGGTTCAGCTTTTCCGCCAGCGCAGTCTGGTTTGCGGGTGAGAGGGACACTTCCGGCTCGTCGAGCAGATACAGCGCATCGGGCTCAATGTAGTCATCGAGCATCTGCAGCGTCGTCTCGCCGTTTGAGTATTTCTCCTGCGCAAATTTCAGATTTTCCAGCTGCTGCATGGTCTCCCAGGACTGTTCGAAATGCGCCCGCTGCTCTTTTGGCATCCCCCGCCGGATATGCTCATACACATACCCGTCCTGCAGCACCTGCTCCTGCTGAATCTTTTTAATCTCATATAAAATGTCCTCGCTCTTGATATACCGGCTCTTTTTCGGAAGTCTTCTGAGCGGCCTCCCGTCGTCAGTCTCCCCGAGCGTATAGCCGCACTCGTCCACAAACTGCGTAAAGTACGCTACCCGTCCATACTGGTTGCTGGTGGCATACTCCTGCCCCTCAAGCTGCAGCCTGTTTGCCATGATGTTGAGCATGGTGGACTTTCCTGAGGCGTTGTTTCCATATAAAATTGTGATTGGAGTGTTGAACACCAGCACATTTTCCGTCTTGTCCGCAAATACATTGTATGGGTAGACGTTTGGATTGCTGACCGTTTTATCCGAAAAACGGAAACTGCTTAGATAAATCATGACTGCTTCTCCACCCTTTCGATCACACAGCTGTGCGGTTTGTCCGGGTTCGTCCTGTCAAGCCCCTAGCAACGCGCTCCGCGTCCCCCCGCAGGGTATCCTATCGCAGCCGCGGCTGTAGTACGCGGCAAGCATCTTAAGCGCCATCGACTTGCCAAAACGCCGTGGCCTGCTGACACAGAGAAACCCTTCTTCTGTATTCAGATACCGGTTCGTGTGTGCGATCAACCCCGTCT
>CAJUQZ010000047.1:4449-10452 GCA_910588755.1 uncultured Lachnospiraceae bacterium
GTCTTATCCACGTAAATCTCCGACCGCACAGCCCTCCAAAAACCTTTATTTCCCGGATTCAGATAAACGCCCATCAATACACCTCCCAGCAATCTCTTACCCATTCAGTATACACCACTTTCGCGTCCGGGACAATGCCCATTCCACATTCCCACCCGCGAAGCCAAACAGACAGCTGGCGAAACTTTCCGCCATATAACAAGCAACCGTGATATCCTGATATCAACAAGCAACCAAACAAAAATACACATCGGAAAAGGAGAGAACATTATGAAAACAAATAAAATGCTTCACTTTGGAATCTTAGTGGCCGTGCTGGTAATCACAGACTGCATCGCGGGAAAAGAACCTGCCTGTTTCTGGATCTTTATGGCAGCCCTGTCTGTCGCTGGCAGCATCATGAGAAAGGAGCCGGAACGCTTCCAAAAACTCATGGCAACTACCTTAGTATATGTAATGAATATAGGACTCGTGCTAAGCTTCATCGAAGTTCTTTCGCTGTGCGGCATTGAAGTCCTAAAGACAGCGTGGAACCTAAGCCCGCTCAATATCATGGCGGCAATCTCCTGCCTGTTTTTCCTTGCATACATTTCAGAGAAATGGACGCTGCTGCGCCGGAATAAAACAGAAAAAGCACCCGACCTGTGCAAAAAAACATTGCACTAGCATAAAAGCCAGCATCGTTTACTTTTCTACAATTCCTGATTCCGCAGGGCGGAGACGTACTCCGCTTTCGCCTTGCGGGACATAAGACAGGTTTCCCCGTTGTCAAGCTCCACCATGTTTTCCTTCAGCCACACATTGGCCACCCGGGTGCGGTTGACCAGAAAACTCCGGTGACATCTCCAGAACGCCGCCCCCAGCTTCTCTTCAAAATGATTCAGGCTGCTGTTAAATTCGAGCACCTCGTCGTCCATGTGCAGCACCAGCGTATGGCGGCTGCCCAACGCCTCAAAATAGAGCATCTTCTGCAGCGGAATATAGCGCACCGTATCAAACACTTTCAGCGTGCAGTACGCATTCTTTCCAGCCGGCTCACGCAGCAGGCGCTCGCAGATACTCTCCAGACATGCATTTACCCGCCCTGCCATCACGGAAGGCTCCCCCTTCACAATGTAGTCCAGCGCCTCCAGGCGGTATCGGAACGTCTCAAACATCAAATCGCCATGCGCGGTAATAAACACGATAAAGCCCCTCGGATCATATTGCCTAAGCTGCACTGCCAGCTCCAAACCACTCATATACCCCGGAAAATCGATATCCAGAAAATAGACCGCCGGAACCTCTGCCTCCCTCTGCAGCTCCAGCAGAGAAACCGGATTATCCACCACCCGCAGCGGCCCCATGTCCCGCTCCGCTATCATGATCTGATCCCCGATCAGTTTCTCCAGCAGCGCGCTCACCGCCGGCTCATCATCACATATATACACCGGAACCATACTCCTACCCCTCACTCCTACAACTTATAAAACCTAAACCGGAATCCGCAGCTCCTGCACCAGGTAGTCGTCCTTAATGTAGGTGCGCGTCATACAGTTCGGGCAGCGCGACACCAGCCTGCGATAGCTCGACAGCCCCGTGCCGTGCCCTGTGCCTTTCGTGGTGTACCCGGACTTTGTCAGCTTGCCAAGGTCCGGCTGTTCGTCATAATTGTTGGCAACTGCTATGTACAGCTCCCCTGTCTCCTGCAGCAGAACCACACGGATCTTCCCGGCCTCCTTCGACGCCGCCTCAATCGCGTTGTCTAACAGGATTCCCTGACAGCGCAGCAGATCCTCCGTCGGCATCCGTACACCCGTCACGGGATTCATGATTTCTAGCGCAACCTGGATATGGCGCTGGCGCATCAGGTTTAGCTTTGTGGAAATCAGACTGCGCACCGGATAGATCAGAATATTTGACAATCCCTCCATCTGCCGGATCTCACTGCCCAGCTTTTCATCAAAATATCCGCTGGTGCGCCGCATGAACTCCTGGATCGCCTCCACATCCCCCTCCTGTGCCGAGAGCGCCATGCCGGACAGGAGATTGGTAAAATCGTGCCGGAACGCGCGAATCTCCCCCTGCAGCTCCTCCAGCAGCGCCATGTGCGCCTGCTGCTGGGCGATCGTCTCCTCCTGCGCCTTCACCTTGTCCCTGCTCGCCGCATACATGGCGCCAAACTGGATACAAAACAGCGCACACACAATCAGCACAAAGCAGAACAAACCATAGGAAAAATCCGTAGTCGCCCCCGGGAAAAACTGATCCAGCAGCAGCTTCAGATTCATCAGCAGCAAAAGAACCGCCAGCGAGACCGCCGTCCGCACATGTCCCTGAAACAGATGGGAAAAATACTGCGAAAAATCTGATTTGTTTAACACAAACACAATCCCGCCGGAAAATACCAGCGTCAGGCAATACGGAAGCACAATTGATGTCGCCACCAGTAGATACTTCCCGTCAAAAGCGGGCGAATAATACATCGCCGCCTCCGTCAGAAAATCAAAGATCGTATAGATCAGAAAATGTCCAAGCACCGCCGCCCCAAACGCATTCGCCAGCGGCACGCGCAGCCTTGCCCGAAGCATTGCGCTAAAAATCAGCGCTACGACAAAAAAGCCCAGCGGTTCGCACCATATTTCCTCCTCCGCGTCAAAAAAGACCATGAACAACAGCACTCCCCACATGACCGCGCAGTACTCTGCATAATACACAGCGTACCACCGCCACCGCGGCTTCTCTCCCACCAGCGCCATAGTCGTCCAGAAAACGGCAAACGCATGCACCGCAAACATCACAAATATAACAGAAAGCCTGAAACCAAAAGACATCTGTATCACTCCCCCTCACATATTACAATCTTATTATAGAAACTGACGCAAAGCCTGTCAATGCAGCCTGGAGGAATCATGCAGAAAAATGTAATGTATATCCTCAACCACCAGTTGAGTTCAAATCAACCAATAATTTCTTCACAAACCAGACAAAATGCGGTATGCTTTCATCAGCAGATGCAAAACCCTTCCAGATGCGCATATGGAGAACAACCCAGCAAGACAATCAAGCAGGGAAAAACATCTTCCCCTACTCGTGGCACGGCCCATGCGCCGCCTTAGCCGCTTATTTCCCCTGCATGAGTCTGTGCCTAAAAACCATCACCGCCGATACGCCACAAATGGCCTGATCTTTCAACATCGGCGTGTACACAAAAAACGGAGGTTTAATAAAAACGATGAAAGAAATCAAAATCAGTGAAATGATCAAACGCCTTAGAACAGACAAAGAAATCAGCCAGGAAACACTCGCTGACGTGTGCGGCGTGAGCATGCAGGCCGTCAGCAAATGGGAAAACGGACTGTCGTGTCCCGATATCACGTTTCTGCCACTGCTCGCGGAATACTTCGACGTATCGATTGACTACCTTTTAACAGGCCAGGACAGCATAGCAAAAGAAACAGACGCAGACATTGCTTCAGCCATGTCAGGACAAGCATTCAAAGAAGACACACTCTATATTGTCCAATACAGAAACGGTAAATTGTTAGACAAGACACTGTGGGAAACAGCGCAGCCCCATAATAAGGAAACCATAATCCCGATTCGTTTTGACGAAGCATTCTCACAGCTTCAATCCGGGTTGCATGTAGAAATATGGGGCAGCGCGGACATCGAAATCCCGGATATAAAAACGCCAAACGTAACTATAAACCTGTCTGCCGGCGCAAACGTCAGCTGCGGTGGAGACATAAAGGGTAGTGTCAGCGCCGGTGCAAGTGTGGACTGTGATACCATAAAGGGAAATGTCTCCGCCGGAAACAGCGTAAACTGTGATACTGTTAAAGGTGATGTCTCTGCCGGGTGCAGTATCAGCTGCAGTTCGATCGCAGGCGACGCCTCCGCCGGAACCTACATCTCCTGCGATAACATTAACGGCACCGTAAAAGCTGGCACGCACATCACCCCCCAATCTTCGCACTTGTGAAACACTACTGTTTGACAAGATCAGTCGTCCAAAAAAAGAGATGCACAGCCAGCACCACACGATTTCGAACCAGAGACAAAAAATAGATACACACCACTAACTATGGAATCACGGATAACTCTATTTACAGGACATGGAAAAGCGCCTGCCAAACAGAGTTACCCATCATTCCATACATCAGCCAGTTATGTAAATTTCCCACAATCCCGATAACTACAAAGTCTCTTTATTAAATATCCATACCTCCAATATTTTCACTGTTTTTCCGATATTTTGCAGGAGAAGTACCAAACTGTTTCCGGAACATCTGCGTGAAATAGCTTTGGCTTTGAAAGCCACATTGCCCGCATAGTTCCGCAATAGAAATGGTAGTCTCCGATAACATTTTTTTCGCTTTTCGCAAACGCAGCTGTATGATGTATTGTTTTGGACTGGTTCCAATAATGTTTTGAAAAAGCCGCAAGCATTCCCGGCCGCTTATAAATGCACTCTCTGCTATCTGCTGTAATTGTATTGGTTCCGTATAATGCGCGTCAATAAAAGACAGCATTCTGCGTATACGCCCTATTGATGTGCTATCATGATTCTGATTTTTGTTAACCAAAGAATTACTTTTACAAATCATCCGAATCACATCCGATAAGAGTGAACGTACAGTAAATTCGTAACCTAATTCTGTATGTTCAAGCAGCTCAAATGCCCGCCTAATACAAGTCAATATTTCCCTCTGCCACTGTATATTCTCAGATAATATAATGTGCGAAAGATTTGTTGACTTCATTAGCGGCTGCACGTAATCTGTCCAAAAAACACTGTCTTTCGAGCCGTAAATAAATGATGGCATAAACTGAATATTAGGAAATACAGCTTGTATGTTATTTTCTGCCGAATAAGAATGCAGGACTCCCGTATTGACAAAAACACCTTCGCCTTTATGCAACAGATACTGCAAATCATTGATATGAACGGTTAATTCGCCCTCCTGGACATAAGCTACTTCGATTTCATCATGCCAGTGCCACAGACAGGAATCTGCAAAATAATGATCAATACTGGCAGCACAGGGAAATGGAGAAAGATTGCAGCCTGTCATCTCTTTCTGGTCTTCATTGAGTACCTGTTGCTGTTCAGTTTTGGCTAAAACATTATAATATTTCATAAAATTCCCCCGGAATAAAATTGTTTTGGCGAATTTATTATATTATAGGGCGAATTCATGAAAGACACAAGGATTTTTATATGATACACTTTTTCGAAAAAGGTATAGAAAGGTATCAATAGAATGGCAACCGTGCTTTTAATCATTATTTACATAACATTTATTGGATTGGGCATCCCGGATTCTTTGTTCGGCACAGCATGGCCCGCTATTTATACGGAAATGAATCTTCCTGTCTCATACGCAAATTTTGTTACAAGCATCATTTCCGGGGGAACAATTATTTCAAGCCTGTTATCCAACCAGCTACTTAAACGCTATGGTACTGCGAAAATTACCGCAGCAAGCACTGCCCTGACCGCAGGTGCACTCTTAGGGTTTTCATATGCTG
Source organism: uncultured Lachnospiraceae bacterium (assembly GCA_910588755.1). Classification (GTDB taxonomy): domain Bacteria; phylum Bacillota; class Clostridia; order Lachnospirales; family Lachnospiraceae; genus COE1. The sequence continues at coordinate 9,964 of CAJUQZ010000047.1, forward strand.
GCAGCTTATTGTTTTTATGCCTTTTTGCCATTCCGCTAGGCATCGGCGCGGGTGCAATAGACACCGCCCTTAACAATTACGTTGCATTACATTACAAAGCAGTCCATATGAATTTCCTTCATTGTTTTTATGGAATCGGCATATCACTAAGCCCATATCTGATGTCGTTAATGCTCTCGGAACATGAAAACTGGAGAAGCGGATATAAACTGGTCTTCATTATTCAATTTGCAATTTCCGTAATCTCGATTGTTTCAATTCCCTTATGGGGAAAAGTAAATCATGAAGATACTTATAAAGAGAACACGGATTCCGCGCCAGGAATCCTTTGTATGCTCAAAGAGCACAAAGTACATCTTGTATGCCTGATCTTTATAGGTTCATGCGCAATTGAGTACACTTGTGGAATATGGGGCAGTACCTTTCTTGTGAATGAGAAAGGAATGTCCGTCAATTATGCTGCGAAGATCATAACGTTATATTATATCG
>CAJUQZ010000047.1:10462-24980 GCA_910588755.1 uncultured Lachnospiraceae bacterium
GTCTGGGATTATTTCTTACAGATTCAGCAGTTGGCAGATTGTCATATGTGGGCAGCTGATTACTTTTGCTGCCATTGTACTGTTATTCTTGCCATTGCCTGCCTTGGCATCCGGAGGTTCTTTATTTTTAGTAGGACTGGGAAATTCTCCAATATTCCCCAATATGATTCACCTCACACCCGATCATTTTGGAAAGGAAAAATCGCAGGCTGCAATGAGCCTGCAAATGTCCGCTTCTTATTTAAGTATCCTGCTTGCACCAGTGTTTTTTGGGTTCATTGCCCAGAATATAAGCATTGCGGTTTTTCCATATTATTTAGGCATCGCCTTTGTGGTCATGATGACAGCTACTCTTTTAACCAAACAAAAGCAAAACCCGTGAAGGATTGATGTATTATTTCCATTTACCTTGCCTTCTCAACTACCCAATAATCATAATAAGCCCTGCCATGTTTGCCAATGACTGGCTCCTCTGATCTGACAAAGCCCGCTTCCCTTAGCGCCTCGATGCGGTCAACTGCGTAGACGGCCGCTTTCGTGGCGATCTTCTGACATGCAAACCAGTCATAAAACGGCTCCGTGACCAGTGCCAACACATCATGAATAAATGCAGTCTTCTCATGGCTTGCTGCCAAGTCTAACCGCAATATCCCACACTGGTTATAATAATCGTCTGCTTTGCGGTTGAACATCTCGATGGTTCCCACAACCCTTCCAAGCCTTTTGTCAATGACAGAAAAGCGCACGAATCCCCTGTAATCATGATACTCCATCAGCCAGTACTTGATCGTGTTTGCCATATCCTCCATATTGCGGCAGTAAAAGTTGCTGCCGTTGCAGTTGTCGCTGTTAAAAAACGGCAGCACAAATTTGTCCCCATAAACTGACAGCAGTTCGTCCGCGTCCCGATCCTCTATCAGTCTGATTATTAATTTGTCATTTTCCAGCGTGGGGCATTTTTCAAAAATATCCATTAGTCTCCTCCATTCTTTCCATAGTGCCTGCTCACCTCATCGCAAGTCGCCAGAATGCGGTCTATGACGCTTTGCGGCTCGAGTATTGTTATATTGTTTCCGAGAGAGAGAAGCACGCCGTACCAGTAAAACTCATTCTCCGGGGCGTAAAAGCGAAATTCAAAATCACCGTTCGGATACACTCTTATGACCTCCCCATTCAGATATTCCCTGCACTTTGCCCTGACGGACGGGTTTGCGCGCAGCGTCACGGCAATCATAGTCCTGTTATCATCTAGTACAACACCGCGTCCCTCATGGCTGACAGCGTTTCCTTTCTCCAACACTGCAATCTCCTCCATGCGGACTAACTTGAACATGCAGTAGTCCTGACGCTTTGGGTGGAATGCAACAAGATACCAGTTGTACCATTTAAATTCCAGCCGGACTGGCTCCACTTCCATCTGCTTTCTGACATTCTCATTGTTGGTGTACCAAAATGTGACTGTCCGCTGCTGCCGGATCGCGCGTTCCAGCGTCTGAATAGCTGCATTGACCTCCCGATTCTCATTTGCCACACCAAAATCCAGCAAAACCGGATATTCCCCGCCCCGGCTCCCAGCCGTCTGTGACATTGCGCCGCCCCTCGAATCATGCGGCGCCGTTTCCCCGCTTTGGCAGCGGACTTCCTCTGCGCAGGCGCGTACATACAACGGCAGAACCTTGTCCATTGTCTGTTCCACACCCTTGTCCGCGTAAGCGCTAAGCAGCGCGCGCAGCGCAGCGGCAATATGGTCATAGTCCTTGCGGCTGATGGTCTTCCTGTCCATGATATAGGTGTCCATGATGCTGTACCCGCCGTCCGCCCCGCATACGGACTGAATCGGAATCCCCGCCTGTCCCAGCGTTTCCATATCTCGAACTATAGTTCTTGGTGACACCTCAAACTCCTCGGCTAATTTCTGCGCAGAAGTCCTTCCGTGGCGCAGCAGGTAATTTATTATGGCAATCAGACGGTCTATCTTCACGGTTTGCTCCTCTCCAGGAAACTGTCCAGTTCCTGAGCTTATGCTCATTTTAATCCTATCCTGGAAACTGTCCAGTTCCTAAGCTAGTGCTCATTTATATCATAACAAAAGAACTATGACACCATTATGTCATAGTTCTTTTGTGAAATCAATTCTGCTTTACCGCTCTTCCACCACCACATGAACCGTATCCCCCGCGCCCTTCCCCAGCTGGCTGCGGATACTTTTTAACAGTCCGATAATGTAGCTGACATTTCCCTCCGAATCCTTCACGCCCATCTTGACAATGCTGCCGTCATATGCAACGCCGTCAAATTCGGCGTGTACCTTGACACGTCCCTTTCCAAACACTTCCCTGATATTCCACGGAAAAACGACATAGGCGCCGCTCTTCTCTGGGATCTCATGGATGACCGCGTCAAATTCATATTTCTTTTCCATCTTCTATCCCTGTTCCCTCTCCAACATCTCCTGCAATTCCTTCCAGTCCGCAATCCTGCACACGTCGTTATCCTCCGGCAGCCTCATGTCCGCCGCGCCGGTATACCAGACCGGAAAAAGGCCTGCATTGCGGGCACCCACGATATCGCACTCGTACTGATCCCCGACATACCAGACCTCCGCGGCCGGCAATTCCGCCTTTTCCAGCGCCAGCGCAAAAATGCGCCTGTTTGGTTTCCGGTACATGTATTCGCTGGTGGCAAGGATAAACTCAAAATGGTTTGACGCAATCATCCCGTTAATACGGTCTGCAACAACTTTTCCCGCATATGAAATATTGCTGACCACACCCGTGCGGATACCCTTCCGATATAAAAACGCCAAAAATGCCTCAATCCCGTCCGTCGCAGTGCCTGGCGCTGCCGCGTCCCAGAATATCTTGTCAATCTGCTCCGCCCCCAGCGGCAACTCGATTCCAAGCGATTCATACAGATATGACGTAAACATATGATTTGGAACCTCGATTTGGAACAGATGGCGCTTATAAGGATCAAACCGCCCAAGCTCCTTGTTGATTGCCTCGGCTTCTGCCTGTACCTGTGTGGCAGTCATATGGTATTTGTTCTTCACGGCATATTTTAAAACCGCCTCCGTTCCCCTAATGCCGTCAAACGGCGCCTCGTTCACCAGCGTCTGACCATAGTCAAACAGGATCATTTTCGGATTTTGCATCGCTTTCTCCTTCACATGGACACTTACCTGCTCCCCCAGACCGCCACATTATCGCCCAGCGCCGTGAAGGTCATGACGACTTTGCGCTCGTTGGGATTAAAGAAAAGCTGCTCGCTTGGCATTTTCAAAAAGACGCCCTTATATGTCACGCCGTCTATGGTGATTGTCATGTTGGGCGTACCCTCCTCGTATGTCCAGCTTCCTGACAGCTCCCCTGCCACTGTGCCGTCCTCGTTCAGCGTTATTTTTGAGGGCTGCATGACGCCCAGCGTGTTGCTTCCCGCCTTCTGGTAATACGTCGTAGGCGTGTGTACGATAAATTCATAGTCCCCGCACATCTCCTCGACAGAATATCCCGTCGCGCTGATCTTCTCGCCCGCATACTCATACGGCGCGGCGACAAGCCAGCCGTCCTCGTTGACAAAGAGCTGCTGCACCCGCACTTCGTGCGCCTCGGATATACCGTTCTTGCCACCCGCAAACCGGGAGTGATAGATCAGAAAAATTTCACCCTCCTCGGTTACATAGGCAGAGTTGTGCCCCTGCGCCACACGGATCTCACGGTTTCCTGTCCAGTCGTAAGACCCCATAATCCGCACGCCGACCTTCTCAAATAAGTCGTTGCATTCCTTCGTGTAGACTGCACTGTTTCCCGCCTCGTCCACATAAGGCCCTGTGATCTTGTCCGCGCGGAATACCCTCATTTGATACCCCCCGTCCGCCACAAGTCCGCCATAGGAGACAAACAGGTAATAATATCCACCCTTTTCAATAATATAAGGTCCCTCGCCCGACACGCCAAAACCGCCGTGCAGCTTATATCCATAGTAGGCATCCTGCTCGTTTGGAATGGTCTCATAAGTCGTCGCGTAGTCCCGCAGTCCTGTATTTTCGTCAAGCCTGAGCATGTACAGACCTCCAAACCATGAGCCGAACACCATCCACAGCGAACCGTCCTTGTCGAAAATCACGCAGGGATCAATCGCGTTGAGCTTCGTGTTCTTGATATTCTGGTATCGCGTCAGGTTCGCGTCCTCCCCGAGCACCTGATAGACGTCTGTTTTCCGGACATCGTGGGAATCCGTATTAAATCCGGAATATACCACCGGCCCCACATACGTATATGGCCCCTCGATACTGTCCGCGGTGAGCAGGACGATGACCGAGTTCCAGTCATCGCCGTTCACACTCATATAAAAGCAGTACTTGCCCATATTGGGATTATATATTACATCCGGCGCCCACAGGTTTCCGTTCAGGTTCGGGTTCGTCGCCGTCTTGCAGTACTCCTCCCACTCCTTTCCGAACAAATCTGTATATTCCGCGTTTATATTCATCTGAAAGGTTTCCCAGTTCATCAAGTCCGTACTCTTAGCCCACGCCATGTGCGAACCAAAAATGTAGTATGTCCCGTTATCATAGACAACCGAGGGATCATGCACGCTCACACGTTTATATGACACTTCTGTCATTTCTGCTTCCTCCTCCTTGCCAGCGGACTGCTCCGGTTCCGGCTGCGGCTCCTGCGCGGCATCCTGTGTCTGTCCGTCCGCCTCAGTTTCCGTCCCGTCCGAGTCCTTTGCATTTTCTGCCGCACTCTCCTGCGGGGCTGATGATGTCCCGCTGTCTGCGGGAGCCGTCTTCTGTCCCCCGCATCCGCCAAGCACCGCCGTCAATAGCAGTGTCACTGACAACATTCCGGCAACTATTTTTTTATTCATGTTTCCCTCCATTTCTTCTTGGAGCCTGTTAAGAAAAACTCTGTGGCTATCCATTATAGCAACCCCACCTGTTTTGAAAAAAAGGAGGGCATTTTTATCAACGCCCTCCCCCTTGTCAGCTGTATGTACCTTACTGTTCATTCCGTTCCGGCAACGTATGTCCCAGTCCCACATTCCGCGAAGCGGTACACAGCCTGTTCACTTTAGTAATTCAGCTCAATACCGATCATCTGATATGCTTCCTTCGCCGCCTTTAGCGCTGCCTGGTTTGCATCGTAGCCCTTTTGCGCAAGCTCTGCTGCAAAGTCGTTTGCATTCTTGCCTTCCAGACGTACCTGATCCTCAACGCCAAGCGAATCACCTACTGCAAAGTAAGAGGTTGCAAGGAAATCTGCAAATCCCGGAATCTGGCAGTCGCCAAACGGAACCGGATTCTTGCAGTTTGTAAAGAAATCATCAAAATACTTGCCGTACTTTGTATCCTCGTCCGCCGTGACAAGATCCTCACCGTTTACAGGATCGTATACAGACTGGTATGTTCTTGTAGCAGCTGTCGGATAGAAGGACTCCTGGAACTCTTTCCAGATTGCCTCGTCTGTCGTGATCGGGCATGGCATTGCCTGTCTGTAGAGCGGAAGATCCGCATAAGTCTCAACATCCTGGTATGCGTCAAGCTTTGTCTGCCAGCCTTCTGCGCCCCAGCCCATCCACTTCAAGAGCTCATAAGCCTCTCTTGGGTGCTGTGTCGATGAGGAGATCCCGCCAAAGTCAAGTACGCCAAATACATATCCGCTCTGGCTTGCAGGTGTCGTGTAAGGAACCCACTCCATACCGCGGTTTCTGTAATCCGGTGTGTCAAACAGGTTCAGATATGTCCACCATGCATCGATCTGGAAGCCAAGCTTTCCTGTGTAAGCTGCCCACATCGTTCTGTCGCCTGTCCATGCCTCCATCTCGTCTGTGTCGCCGTACGGTGCGTGATACTTGCCGTTCACAAGCTCCGCCCACTGGTTCACGCCTGCTGCCCACTGCTCCATATGGTATTCCTTGCCGTCCCAGCCAAACTCGCCAATCAAATTATTGCCGTTGGAAATCGGATAATATGTGACAACCGAGTGGAACTGGTTAAATCCATATGTCCCTGCGTCTGTGTTGGTCGCTGCCTTGAACGAGTTGATCATCTCGTCCCATGTCCAGTTGGTTGACGGCGCGTCGATATTGAGTGTCTCAAACACGTTCAGGTCACAGTAAATCGCGTCCGGGAAGAACTTGATCGGTGTGGCAAGCTTCTTGTCCGTGCCATAGTAGCCAAGCTTCGCGCTGTTGATGGACGGAAGGATATTCTGGTTCTCGGGATCAGCCTCCCAGTATGGCGTCATATCGCCAAGCAGCGCGTTGGAGAGCGCAAAGTCACAGTTGCCCAGAATCATAAAGCAGTCGGGCGTCTGTCCGGACTGAACCAGGTTTAACAGCGTGTCGTTGTATCCGTCTGTCGAGAACGCCTGCGCCTCCACCTTGATGTTCGGATACTTGGCCATGAACGCCTCCGCCACCCTGTTCACAAGCTGCTCACTGTCAAAATGCATGTAGGTCAGCGTGATTTCATCGGTTGTCATCGCAGGAAGCCCGCCGGCCGCGGCATCCGAACCTGCGGCTTCACCTGTACCGGCATCCGCCCCCGCATTTGCATCTGTGTTTGTACCTGCATCTGTGTTTGTGCTGCCCGAATCCGACGGGGTGTCCTTTCCGCCACACCCGCTAAGCAGACCAGCCACCAGTGTTGTCGCCATCATCAGGCTTACAAGTTTCTTTTTCATTTTTGTTCCTCCTTGTTTTTTCGTTATATTTAATTTAATAACTTACTATAATAACTGAATTTTACACGGAGAACGCCTGCACCTGGCGTTCTCTTAAAAGTGACTTAGTAATACTTAGGCGTTGTACTTTAACGCCTTAGTATTACTTCACTTTTTTTATTCCCCAGTGATACCTGTACGGTCAATGCTCTCAACGAACTGTTTCTGCAGTACGAGGTACATAATCAGCAGCGGAAGGATACTGAGCATCGTCCCGGCCATCTTAATCGACTCATTGATGTCCACCATGCCGCTTCCCGCCACGCTTCTGGCTGTATTGTAGCTGTTTTCAAAATTCTTTAACGACACGATCAGCGAACTCCAGTGGTAAGTGTCCGCATTGCTTGTAAACGCGCCGACTACATAGAGCTGTGTCAGGTAGGACTCGTTCCAGTACCACACGATCGAAAACAGGAACACCACGAGGATCGCGGGCGCCGCCGATGGAAGCGCAATCTTCCTGAAAATCTTAAAATGCCCTGCCCCGTCAATCTTTGCCGCCTCGATCAGCACCTTTGGGATCTGGCGGAAAAAGTTAAAGAAAATCAATATAAATATCTGCGATTTCAGGCCCTGACCCAGAAGGGCCGGCACGATAAACGCCTTGATGGAGTTGATGAGACCTATATCCGTATAAAATACGTACGTTGGCATCATCGTGGCCTGCGGCGGCAGGATAAAGGAGAACAGCAGCAGTCCGATGCAGAGCTTCTTTCCCTTGAACTCATAGCGCGCAAACCCATATCCTACAATAGCACAAACCACAACATTAATCAATGTCGGAACGCCTGCAATCACAATCGAATCGCGAAATGTTTTCCAGTAGTCCATCGACTGGAATGCCTGTTTGTAATTTTCAAGGTACAGCTGGCTTGGGATCCAGTTGATCGAGGTATCGAGCAAGTCATTTAAGTTCATAAAGCTCTTGCTGACCATATAGAGCATGGGATAAAGGTATACAAACCCGATACTGATAAGCAGCAGGTACACCGCTGCAAGCTTCCCCACGCCCTCGGTATCCTTGGAGCCAAAGATAAACTTTCTGACTTTATATCCGATTTGTTCTCGTCCTTCCGGGCTAAGCGCTCTTTTTAGACTGTTTCCGCTCGCGCTTTTCTTTTTGCTTTGCGTAGTTGCGCTCATTCCGCTCACCCCTCTTTCTAATCTTCTTCTCCAGGCGCTTCTCTCTCTTCAGTTCGCGCTGGTACTTCTTTGCACGTCTCTCATACACATCTTTGCGTCCCATGATCAGCACTGCAAAGAAGATAACGATCGCCGACTCGATGACCGAGTACAGCCATGCCATCGCGGAGGCATACCCGTAACCGCCCGTCGCGGAGAGCATCGTGTCGTAGATCAATACGATCAGGGCATTCTGCTCGTTGTTTGACATAAAGATAACTGTGTAGACCACATTTAAGAGGATCATCGGCTTCACGGTCGGAAGGGTGATCTTCCAGAAACACTCCCACTTGGAACCGCCGTCCATCTTCGCCGCCTCGTAGAGCGAGGTGTCGATCTTTTGCAGCGCCGCGAGGAAGATCAGGATCTGTACGCCGGAATACCACAGCAATGTGATCATGTTGCTGAACACACTCGTAATACTCACCGCAAGCACACGCGGCAGGTATTCATCCAGAAGCTGCTCGATCATCGTCACATTCATCATCGGAATGCTCGCGGCCTCCTGGTCCGCCAGCTGCTGCATAACCGGGCCGCTGGCAATGATGATCGGGAGGAAGAAGATCATTCGGAAAATTCCCCTGCAGGAAATCTTCTGGTTTAACAGCATCGCGATGATCAGCGAGAATGCCACAATGACCGGCACCGCGATCAGCGTCTCGAGCAGGTAAGACTCCAGCCCCATGATGAAATCCGGGTCTTTTAGGAAGATCTGGCTGTAGTTCTCAAAGCCAATAAAAATCTTTGCCATCCCCTGCGGCAGAAGCTTGATCCGGTTGAGTGAATAGCCAAAGGACTGTATCATAGGCCACAGCACCAGCACCAGGATACCGACAAGCCAGGGCAGTATGAACAGATATCCGATCGCGTTCTCCCTGCGCTCGAGCTGCCCGGGTTTTATTTTTCTATTGTTCTTCATCCCGCATTCACCTCCATTCCTGATGCACCTGCGAATTGGGGCGAAGCGCCAATTTTCCGTGTGGAAAAGTCTTTTTCCACACTACCCCCTATCACATACGAAAGTGCCGGTACGGTCACATGATCCGCCTCAAGCGCCGTCTCAGTATAGTTGATATACAGCTTCACGCCATTGTCATATGTCACGATTGTAACACCTGTGTCCGTTATCTCGTGGTTTGCAATCATGCTGTTCTTCGTGCGCTCGCTGATCTGCCTCAGCTCATTATAATAGCTTAATATCTGGCTGCGGTACACAGAATACTGTGAGGTGTACACATCGCTCGAGTTTGTATAAATCAGCTCCGACGGATTCTCATACGTCAGGTAGAACGAAGGATAGATTCCAGTCTCCACCAGTTTGAGGAAGTACGCCCGCTCGTTTGCCTCAAAGTTCACATAGTCGCCGTACATCGGGAGTATTCCCTTGAGCGCGATCGACAGAAACGGCACGCTCTGGTCTGTATAGATGTAGTCCGAGTCTGAGATCGGCATATCGACGATCGCCTTTGCATACTGCCAGTAGCACTGAACCGGCGCCTCCAGCATGAGATCCATCGTCTCGCCTGTGTGCTTGAGCGCCTCCTCATACAGGTGCTTTGACACCAGGCGCGTCTGCATCGTGTCGCCCATCGTGTAGGTAAACATTGTATTGCCAACCTCTGACAACGCAATCTTATCTACCCCCTTCTTTGTGAGGTTTTGCTGCAATGTCTTTAAGTTTTCAAGTGTCATCTGCGGTGTCCAGTACACAAATTCATCATACACTGTCTGGTGCGTATCCTCTGTGTACAGACGTTTATCCATCTTCTTTACCGTGTCAAATGTCGTGTTGCCAGTCTCCGGGTTTGCCCGCACACCGTCCGCAAAAAGGTAAAAATCAATATTTTTCTGCTCACATTCCTCCATGAGCTTTGACAATTCCCGCGCGCCGCCGATACTACCGCTCACGTCGTACGAGGTGACAGGCAGCTCAAAGATGCCTCCGTCCTGCCAGCCCTTATATATAGAAAGGATATCCGTCACCCCTTCGTTTTCAAGGTCTGCGTAAATCTCCCTGATATTGTCTACTGTCGTCACAGGCGCGTCCTTCTTCCAGAGCATCCAGTTCTCCACATCCGTTCCCAGAAAGTCCAGCCTTACCTTGAAGGCGTCCTCCACTTTGACCAGCTCATCCTTCTCGAGCAGATACTCCCTGTAACGCTTTGCAAGCCCTGTATAATTTGCGTCCGCCCCATTGACAAACATATATCTGACATTGATGTCATATTTGATCCTGTCCGTGACCTTTGTCACCGATCCGCCGGAATTTGAGGTCGGCTGAATGTATGTCGTGCACTTGCGGAACGCCGCCGTAATCCAGTTGTAATCAGAGTACGCTCCGTTTGGCGTCGCATAGATGGAAGCCTCCTCGTCGCCGCCCTCGATGATGGCAAGATACCCCATTTTGTCGTCGGTATGTACCATGCCGTACACGGGCGCCAAAATCATCTCCGCGTCGTTGTGCGTCTCGTATCTGTCCCAGAGCAGCGAGAGCACATAGGACTCACCGACACCGATATCAGGGCCATACACCTTCTGCACATAGCCGGAATCAAACCGTCCGTCCTTGTCGTCAAGATAGATCAGCGCCCCGTTTCCATCGGGTACAAACATATACCCCTCCTTCTCGCCAAGCCTGGAATTGCCAAGCAGCGGGAAGAGATAGATATTACCGATCTTTTTGTTATCCGCATTCTCATAGATAGAGCTCTCCGGAATGCAGGCTGTGATGCTTCCGTCGTCATACAGCTTCACCTCGGCCTCAAAGCCAAGCTGCTGTGTGGGATAGTCCAGCTTTGCATGGAACCCGCCCGGAATCAGATCGACGCTGACCGTGGCGCCGCTTCCCTCGATGCCGAGTTTCTTCTGCATCGTGTTTGTCTCCTCCTGCAGCTCCACCACGATTCCTGACTGCAAAAATCCTTTCCAGGTCTCGTTGACACTTCCCAGACGTTCCTCACTGCGGACTGTGGACTCCATCACCGCGCCGGTCTTCGTGTTTTTTACAATGATGGAAAGCGCCGGCTCGTATAAATAGAGCTCATAGTTGTCATTGGCCGCCACCAGGTGATGCCCGTCAAGCTCCTTGGTGGTGTCAACAGCCCCGTCGCTTAATGCGGCGGCCGGTGCGCTCACCGCGGGCTGCAGCTGGCTCACATCGAGACTGTTCCTGCCTCCCGACTTGGAAGCCACCACTGCGACCGCGATGACCACGATAATGACCAGCACGGCAATGGCGAACTTGACGAGGCTTCTGCCCATTTTCTTTATATCCAATTTAGCTTCCAATCCTATACACCACCTCTCGTAATACAGAGCTTATGAAGTCAATTACCTGCGAGAACAATACATAAATGATGCAGATTAACAGGGAGAGTATCAGTACCGTAAATGCCGTAAGCGCCAACGCTTTTGCGGTTTCCTTCACCGAGAAGTTGTTGATCTCCTTCACCGAGATCAGTAAAAGCACCAGCATCCACACCCATACGATGATGTTTGCAAACGAGATCAGAAATACCTCGTTGTAGGTGAGCACATTTGACAAAATAACCACAAACGGCTTGATCAGGATAAACGGCGTCAGGCAGTACGCATACGCGCAGTACAGCTCCTTTAAAAACGCCTCGCCCTCGTTGATTGTCACAACCAGATAATTGCAGAGCGTCAGTCCGATAAAAATGACCAGCACTGTGCCGATATCCGTGATGATATCGTAGCGCCCCTCACGCACGGTCTTTACGAGGAACCCGCTGAAATACTTCTCTATAATCGAGACAAGGATATACGCCGCGAGTAAAATATTCGCGCACGCAAGGCTTGCCCTGCCCTCCCGTTTCACACCGTAACAGCCGTCAAACGGGTGCCGCATGAAATGCAGGCTGTACTTTAAACTACCCAGGAGCGGCACTTTTTGCGAGAGCCGCGCCGGCGCGCCGTCCGCACCGTACTTGACCAGCTGGCGCTTCTTATACAGGCTTAGCGCCACCGCAAAGGCGACAATCACCACGACCGCCATCACCAGGTAATTCCGGATCCAGATGTTTCGAACCTCCCAGAACGCGTCCGAGTAGCCGTCCGCCGACTTGGCAAGCTTGAAATAGCGCAGCGCCTCCGTGTAGTTTTCCTCCTGCAGGTACGCATGCCCCATCGCCTGGTTGGCATAGTCAAACATACTGTTCATCTGCAGCACTTTTTCAAGCGGCTCCTTGCTCTCTGTGTAGCGTCCCTTCGAGAAGAGATACAGCGCCTCATGGAGCAGGTTGGTAAACTCTGTCGGTGTGAAGATGTGCACCTGCTTTTTGTCCGAGTCCAGCAGATAGATCCTGTCGGAGGAGTCTACCGCGATCGCCTCCACCTTGTTGCACAAGCCAATCCGCTGACGTCCGTCATCGCGCCCGCCAAACATAAACAGGAGTTCGCCCTCCTCATTATATTCATAGATATATCCGTCTGAATCGGCCACGAGCATGTTGTGATATTGTCCTGTCGTCACCGCCGCCGGGAGATCCGCCCAGTACGGGTCGGAGTCAAGCATATTTTTGCCCGCGATGTTTAACTTCTTGAGCGCCATATCCTGGTCGCCCTGCGTCACCGTGTAGATCAGTCCGTCCTCGTCAATGTGGAGATTGGTCGGCGTCGATGGAATATTGCTTAACATCTGCGCCCGCTGCGCGTCCGTCAGAATCAGGCGCTGCAAAATCTGGAACGGGCTGAGCGACGTGTAGTTCGTGCCGAAATATCCAAGGAAAGAGCCGCCCTCCACCGGGCTGATCTGGACGATGCCGTTCATATTTCCCTCACAGATCACATACATCGTGCCTGTACTGTTTGCCACAACCTTGATCGGCTTGAAATCCATCGTGTTTCCATAAATCGGTGAATCCGGCTTCCCGTATTCATTTAATAGCGTTCCCTCCAGGTCATATACAAAGACCTTCCGCGCGTCCCTGTCAGCGACGTACACTTTGTCATCGTCCGACACAAACACGCCCATCGGGGACTGTAGTGTGCCCTCCCCGATCATGCGGACTTCCTCGCCGCCGACTGTGCTGACCATGACCACATGGGCGCCGGCATCCGCGATGTACAGATTCCCGTCCCGTCCGATCGCCATGTCCATCGGTGTCACAAAGGAGGTCTCGCCGACTTTCGTGATGGCGGACGCCGGGTTGTACGCCGACTGTGTCTCGAGCACGTATCCATAGCCGTCCACCGTATAGGTTCTATAAGGTGTCTCCGCAGCTGCCGTGGAGCCGAGTATCAGGCTTATGCACAGCGCCAGCAGAACCACTAATTTCGCTTTTTTTCTCATATTTATCCCCCATTCCGCTATTTAATGCCTGAATGAGCCATCGTGTTCATAAAGCTCTTTCGAAGGATCAGGAATATTGCGAGGTTTGGTATAAACTGCAGCAGGATACCGGCCGCCTGGATTCCCTGTCCAGCCACATTGCTGTTCTGGTTTGCCAGCGTATTGAGGTAAAAGGCCAGCGTCTTCATGCTCTCGTCATTCACATAAAAGTTCGAGCTCTCGACATTTACCCACACCTGCTGGAAGGACAAAATCGCTGTCGTTGCGATCGCCGGCTTCACCAGCGGCAAGATGATCGAACGGTAAATCTTGAAGTCGTTTGCCCCGTCCATATAGGCCGCGTCGAGCAGCGCGTCCGGGATCTGGTCGATAAACTGCTTCACCAGAAACAGACCGACCGGCAGCGCAAGGAGCGGTAAAATGTGTGCAAAATAAGTATCCTTCATGCCAAGAAAATCAATTACCAGGTATCTTGGAATCATCACCGCCACCGATACGAACATCAGTGCGGTATTGTTGATTTCCAGCAATGCGTATTTGCCCTTGAAGCGCAGCTTTGACAGCGCGAAGCCGGCCATCGTCGAAAACAGGATCGACAGCAGCACCACGGAACCTGTCACAATCAGGCTGTTAAACACATAGCGGCTCATCGGAATGTTGCTGTTGGCCGAAGCCTTGAACAGTTTCACAAAATTGTCCAGTGTCGGCTTATGCACGATGATCTGCGGCGGAAACGCAAACAGCTCATCCATCGGCTTGAACGCATGGCAGACGATGAACACAATGGGGATTCCCATGAAGACCGCCAGCGGCAGAAGAACCAATATTATCTTTAACTGCCCCCACTCAAATTTCTTGGGGTTGATATTACAACCTTTATATCCAGCCATCTTTCACCCTCCTCTCTAATCTTCGCGGAACAGCCGTCCGAAGAATTTCGAGAATGCGAATACCATCAGAAGCAGCACAACGGAAACTGCCGCAGCGTAACCCATCTCATATCTCAGGAAGCCGTAGTCTTCAATGTGGTTTACAATCAGCTGGCCTGCGTAGTTTGGCGTCGGGTTCGTACCCGCCAGCTGCACGCCGATAGCGCCGTTCTGGAAAGCGCCCACGATCGCCATGACCGCGCCAAAGAGCATCTGCGGCTTCATGGTCGGGATCGTAATGTAAATCATCTCCTGGAAGCGGTTCTTCACGCCGTCGATTGCCGCCGCCTCATAGATCTCCTCGTCCGCGTTCAGGATGCCCGCAAGCATCGCCAGGAAGCCGACGCCCATGCTCGACCACAGCG
>CAJUQZ010000047.1:24990-26014 GCA_910588755.1 uncultured Lachnospiraceae bacterium
GGTATCTTGCGTCCACCAGCCAGATAATCGGCGCATCGATAACGCCCAGCCGCATCAGGAAGCTGTTTAAGTACCCCATCTGGTCGCCGGAGAAGATGATCTTCCACAGCACTGTCATTGACACCGCGCCAGTCATACTCGGCGAGTAGAAGATGACCGTCAGTATGGTTCTTGGCACAGAGCTCAACTGCGCCAGGCACCACGCCACCAGAAACGACAGCACATATCCGCCCGGCCCCACGATCACCGCGTAGATAATCGTGTTGGGCAGCACCTTCTGCATGAAGATGTCATCCGCCGTCAGCAGGTTGATATAGTTCAGAAACCCCTTAAAAGTCGGTGTCTGTATCGTGTCATAGCTCGTAAAAGAAAGCGCGATCGCCACCAACATCGGGATAATGATAAAGATGGTAAACAGGATTACATACGGCGCCAGAAATGCGTACGCAGCTTTATTCGCATGTTCCCTTTGCGCTGCTTTCGTCTTTTTTGTTTTCGCCGCCATTTATTTCGCCTCCTTCGATTTCGCTATGATCTCGCGTACCTTCTCGACCGTTGGCACTTCGTATTCCTTCACCAACTCGCCGTTCTCGATGTACCCGAATTCTTCAAGCTTTCTCTGTGTCTCGCGCTTCACGCTCTTCTGCGCGTCGTCGAGCGACTCCCGCACAGACGCGCTCTTTGCCCCGAGCACCACCAGGTTATAAGCGTCGGAGAGCTCGCGCTCCACCATGTAGCTCGCGAGGGCCCTTGGTGCCTCGAGCGTCCACTCGAGCTGCTCTAAGATGACTTCCTTGTCGTCGCTGTCCCACGGAAGCTGTGCGAATGCCTCCGCATTTGCCGTATTCCAGTAATATTCATCACCGTATGTGATCTGGAGCCGCTGTCCAAACTCTGCCTGCACCTCAGCGCTCGACCACCATTTCACAAATTCCCATGCCTGCTGCTCCCGCTCCGGTGTCGATTCGAACAGGAATGTCGCCTCCGCGCCCGCCGACGACCCCGTCTACGACCCGGACAAGCC
>CAJUQZ010000047.1:26024-26309 GCA_910588755.1 uncultured Lachnospiraceae bacterium
CGCATCACCTCGCCGTCCTCATTCTTCACGCCCGGAATCAGCGCCACGCCCCACGAACCGTCAATCTCAGGTGCCGCGTTGGAAATCATGTTATAGTTGCCAAAATCGGAAATACCGATCGGATAGTCCCCGTTTCGAAAATGCTGGTAAAAATTCGGCACGTCCTTGGGCAGGTTGTAGATCGTAAACAGGTTCGTCAGCGTGGTAAAGCCCTCCACATTTTCCTCACTCGTAAGGATCGCCTTGTCAATCGCCCCGTCATATAGGGTCCCGCCGCTCTGAAAC
>CAJUQZ010000048.1:0-24949 GCA_910588755.1 uncultured Lachnospiraceae bacterium
CAACAAATGAGATGAATGCCTTTAATGAAACTGCCGACAGGGACATTGAAAAGACAATCACTATCAAATATGAAACGGTTGGCAGTCCAGCTTCTAATGTTACCACAGGTGCGGCGCATGTTGAAGGTACTGCTAACGTTCAAGGCGACTGGTCAGTGCAGACTAGTGAAAAACATTCCCTTGTTGGTGAGGTTGGGCGTGAACTTATAGTAAGAGACGGGAGATTCTTTACCGTTGGCGACAATGGTGCTGAAATGTTCCCAATCAAAAAGGGTGATATCGTCTTCAATCATGAACAGACAGAGGAACTTTTAAAGAATGGACATATATCTGGACATGGGAAGGCATATGCAGACGGCACGGTAGGCGGTGGAAAGGTGCTTTTACCAGACGGACAGGTACTGCTCCGCGTACCAGATGATTCACCGCTGTTTGATCTAAGAAGAAAAGCTGAGGCATACATGGAAAAGACCGGCAGTAAACTTGAAGAGGTACTGAAACCTGTCAATGCGATACATCATCACTTCGAAGAGATTGAGAAGATTATTGATAACAGTACTTATAATAATATTGTCAATAATAACCAACCGAGTATTGTGTTAAATGGAGGCATTAATATAACCTGTCCAGGAGTCAGAGATCCAGAGGTTATGAGAAATCTTCATAGATTAATTGATGATGAGTTCGTTGGATTAAGAATAGCTGCTTATCAGCAAGTTATGAGAAGCAGATAAATATTAGATAGGTAATGTAAAAATTTAATTATTTACAATTGATAGATGTGAATAGAACTGATTCAGAACATTAGAAATATAGAAATAACAGCTCTGAATGCTATTTCAGAGCTGTATTTGGGAGGAATAAATAAATGAAAGAATTGACAAAAGAACAAATAGCAGAATATGTAACAAATACTATGATGGACGTTTGTATGCAAAATGAAAAAGAATTGTTTGAACAAATGAATGATTCAAAAGACAGTCTTGGAAAACTTCTGGGAGTATGTATAGGAAAAACAATGCAATTTTGTAGCTGTGTCCTTATAGAAACTTTAGATTATGTATTAAATGATAAATAAAATTTATAAAGGCAGGTATCAAAAGTGGGAAGCATAGCAGACGAACTTATAAAAACAATGCAGATGATGATCGACAAAAACTTAGAGAACAACAAAGCAGATAGAACGTATAGAGCTGTAGTAAATAGAGTTGATAAAAAAGGATATATCATCAATCTTTCTGGTGGAGAGAGAATAGTAAAATGTTGTATTCCTAATATTGAGTTAAAACCAGGACAACAGGTATGGGTAAAAGAGCCTATGGGTGATTATAATGACTTACATATTTGCGGTGTGATTAACAAGTAGGCTGTAGAATTATAAAAGAGTTTTCGAACTATTTAACCTGTTAACAGATGTTTTCGTTTATTGTTTGAGGACAGGGGATGTCTGACGCTCTCTTGTCCCATTATTGTATGTAACTATTGTAGGATTATTATAGGATAATTATAGGCTCACTTATTATTTGAACTTATTGGTTAATTGAGATTATTGTTGATTGAAAAGTGAATACAGGTTTTAGTATGAAGGCACTGGCATACTCACTGGTGCCTTCTATATAATATTTTGATTGAGAATTTATATAAATTGGAGTGTGATTTTTACAGAAATGTCGGAAACAAAATCATTAGATATGCCATTTTGGCTGAAATTGACTTTAACAATTAAGGAAGCGGCAGCTTATTCAAATATAGGAATTAATAAAATAGAGGAGTTATTGAAACAACCTAAATGTAATTTTGTATTATATGTTGGTAATAAAAAGTTGGTGAAAAGAAAAGAGTTTGAACAGTACATATCAAAGAGTTTGGAAATTTAGAATAAGATTTGAGTAGAAAATTCAATTTGAATATTCCAAAATGATGGACGATATGCTATAATATAGGCTTGTATCAGACTCTTTTTGTTGGAAAACAGCAGAAAGGAGTTGATTTTATGGGTAAAGACTTAAAAGGCAGGGAGCTTGGAGTTGGTATCTGTCAAAGGAAGGATGGTTTATATACAGCGCGATTTGTAAGTAAAAGAACTGGAAAATCAGTTCAAAAATATTTTCCAAAGCTGCAGGAGTGTCGTAAGTGGTATGCAGATGCAAAATTTAATGATGAACATGGTGGAATTGATGCATCTGGTGATATGACAGTAACGGCATGGTTTGAGTATTGGATCGAAAATATAAAAGGTGACAGTATAAGACCAAATACGATAAGGAATTACAAAGAACGGTTTGAGCATAATATTAAGGAATGTATTGGTAATATGATATTATCGGAAGTAAAACCGATGCACTGTCAGAATGTTTTGAACCAGATGAAGGACGAATACAAAACATCTACCATATATCAAACAAGGATAGCATTATATTGTATGTTTTCTGATGCTGTTGAAAATGATGTGATACTTAAAAATCCGGTAACAAAAGCTGTAAAATATAATATTGGGAAAGAACCTAAGAAAGTCAGGGCATTAACAATTGATGAACAAAAGAAGTTTCTTGAAGCTGCGGAGAAGAGTAGTAATTTTAATCAATATGCCTTTATATTGCAGACAGGATTGCGGACAGGTGAGTTGATAGGGTTAAAATGGTCTGATATTGATTGGGAAAAGCGTGTTATTCATATACAAAGAAGTATGGAGTACAGATACAGTGTTGGAGAATGGCGAATTGGAGAACCAAAAAGCAAATCAGGATATCGTGATGTACCATTGACAGAAGAAGCGGTTGCTATTTTGAAAAGGCAGAAAGAGAAACTAAGAGAAATCAAAGTGATCAATATGCAGTTCAAAGAATTTGTGTTTCTTTGCAGAAAAGGTGAACCAACAAAAAATTCAGCTTATGATACTACATTATTTAAACTATGTGACAAAGCTGGTATTGAACGTTTCTCAATGCATGTTTTAAGGCATACGATGGCGACCAGATGTATTGAAGGCGGGATGCGTCCTAAGACTTTACAGGTGATTTTAGGTCATGCCAATGTAGGCATTACAATGAATTTATACGTCCATGTGACCGAGGATGAAAAGGTCAAAGAGGTAGAAAGAATCGAAAGTGCCTTGAAAATTGTGTAGTAATTTGTGTAGTAAAAATATAGAGAAAGGCAGAAAGCCTTGAAAATAAAGGTTTTCTGAACAGGTATAGGAGATTATGAAACTAGGAATAGTCGGACTCCCAAACGTAGGAAAGAGTACATTATTTAACTCATTGACAAAGGCCGGTGCGGAATCAGCAAACTACCCATTCTGCACAATCGATCCAAATGTGGGGGTTGTGATGGTGCCAGATGAGCGGATTAAGCTGCTTGGAGCGCTTTATCACACGAAGAAGGTGACACCTGCAGTGATTGAGTTTGTCGATATCGCAGGACTTGTGAAGGGAGCTTCCAAAGGGGAGGGGCTCGGAAATCAGTTTCTGGCAAATATCCGTGAGGTTGATGCGATCGTCCATGTGGTGAGGTGTTTTGAGGATTCCAATATCGTTCATGTCGATGGCAGTATCGATCCGTTAAGGGATATCGAGACAATCAATCTCGAGTTGGTTTTCTCTGATATTGAGATTCTAGAGCGGCGTATTGCAAAGGTGTCAAGAGGCGCAAAAAATGACAAGGCCCAGGCTAAGGAACTTGCTCTTGCAGAGCGCATCAAGGCGCATTTAGAGGAAGGAAAGCTTGCAAAGAGCTTTGTGACAGAGGACGATGAGGAGATCGTGTGGAGAAATAGCTACAATCTTCTGACAGATAAGCCGGTCATTTTTGCGGCAAACGTCGCGGAGGAGGAGCTTGCAAATGATGCCGCGGACAATGACGGTGTCAGGGCAGTTCGTGAGTATGCGGCATCAGAAGGATTTGAGGTCTTTGTGATCTGTGCGCAGATCGAGCAGGAGATTGCTGAGCTTGACGATGATGAGAAGACAATGTTTCTAGAGGATTTGGGATTAAAGGAGTCTGGATTGGACAAACTGATTGCAGCAAGCTATCGTCTGTTAGGGCTCATCAGTTTTCTGACGGCTGGGGAGGACGAGTGCCGCGCGTGGACGATCAGGGTTGGAACAAAGGCACCGCAGGCTGCGGGAAAGATTCACACGGATTTTGAGCGTGGGTTTATCCGTGCTGAGGTTGTCAATTACAAGGATCTGCTGGAAAATGGCTCGCTGGCGGCAGCCAGGGATAAGGGGCTTGTGGGCCTGGAGGGAAAAGATTACGTGGTAAAGGATGGCGATGTGATTCTTTTCCGTTTCAATGTGTGAGAATGCAGGGCTTAGTTATTAGATGAACAGACTAAAATAAGGAAGGTAAAAAATATGCCTGATACAATGGGAGTCAACGATATTGCTTTCCCGTATCTTGGAATTTATCTGGAGAACGTGCCAAAGAGTTTTTCAGTGTTTGGATTTGAGATTGCACTCTACGGGGTGATCATTGGCATTGGCGTCATACTTGGCGTGCTGATGGCGGAGCGCATGGCGAAGGTAGAAGGAATGGATACAGACATTATATGGGATTTTGGCATTTATGCTGTCATTTTTTCGGTGATCGGGGCGCGGATTTACTATGTAATCTTTTCGTGGGACCAGTACAAAAATGACTTGCTGGGGATCTTCAATCTTCGGCGGGGCGGGCTTGCCATATACGGTGCGGTGATCGCTGCGTTTGTCACTCTTTTTGTATATAGCAGGATCAAAAAGCTCTCGCCGTACCAGATTGGTGACTGTGGTGTCTACGGCCTGATTCTTGGCCAGATCATAGGTAGATGGGGAAATTTCTTCAACAGGGAGGTTTTTGGTGGATATACGGATTCCTTATTTGCTATGCGGCTTCCTGTGGATGCAGTGCGTCCGTGGGATATCACGCAGTCGCAGCTTGACGGCATGGCGCTGATGGGGGACGTAAATTTCATACAAGTGCATCCGACGTTTTTGTATGAGGGTGTCTGGAACCTGTGTATTCTGGCGTTGATGCTCTTTTATCACAGAAGGAAGAAATATCATGGTCAAATGTGCCTGTTTTATCTTGGCGGATATGGCATAGGGCGCTTTATCATTGAGGGAATCCGTACAGACCGGCTTCTGATCCCCGGAACACAGGTCGCGGTATCACAGCTGCTGGGAATGATATTGTTTATTTTTTCAATCGTATTGAATGTAGTTATAAGGGGCCGCTTACCAAAAACATCAGAACATACAGGGAAGGGAGACAGGGTTTAATGACGAAAGAAAAGATTGAGAAGCTGATCGCACAGCTTACCTTGCAGGAGAAAGTGGACATGATCCACGGAAATGGTTTCTTTACGACAAAAGGGGTAGAACGGCTGGGAATACCACCATTTAAGACCTCGGACGGGCCAAGGGGCGTCAGGAAGGACTTTGAGAACGATGCGTGGAAGGATATAGGGCTTAGCTATGACTATGTGTCCTACCTTCCCTGCAACTCGGCGCTTGCGGCTACATGGAACAGGGCGCTTGCCCATGCGGCGGGAGGACTGCTGGGAAAAGAGGCGAGAGGACGCGGCAAGGATATGATTCTCGCACCGGGAATCAATATTATGCGCACGCCGCTGTGTGGGCGTAGTTTTGAGTATATGGGAGAGGACCCGTATCTTGTCTCAGAGATGGTGGTGCCGTTTGTACAGGGCGTCGAGGAAAATGATGTCGCTGCGTGTGTCAAGCATTATGCGGTGAACAACCAGGAAACCAGGCGTCTGGATGTGGATGTGGATGTAAGTGAGCGCGCGCTGCGGGAGATATACCTTCCGGGCTTTGAGGCGGCTGTCAGGAAGGGAAACGCCAAGGGAATCATGGGCGCATACAATAAGCTTGGCGGTACACACTGCTGCCACCATGACGGACTGCTCAACCAGATCCTGCGAAAAGAGTGGGGGTTTGAGGGAATTACTGTGTCAGACTGGGGCGGTGTCCATGATACAAAGGAGGCCCTCATGAATGGTCTTGACATGGAGATGTCCGTCACGAGTGATTTCGATGCGTACTATATGGCAGATCCACTGATCAGGATGATTGAGAACAAGGAAGTGGACAAGAAGACAGCACTTGCAAAGATTGATGAGAAGGTCCGCCATATCCTGAATGTCATGAACTTACTGCACATGCTTGACGGGGAGCGCAGCGCCGGCGGTTACAATGACTATAATGACAAGGCCATACTGCGGCAGACGGCGCGGGAGTCCATCGTGTTGCTAAAAAATGACAAAGGTATTCTCCCGCTTGACAGGAAAAAGATTAAGAAACTGCTGGTGGTCGGCGAAAATGCCAACAGGCAGCATGCTCCCGGTGGTGGAAGTGCAGAGATCAAGGCGCTGTATGAGATCACACCGCTTTTGGGCATCCAGATGCTATTAGGTGGCAATACAGAGGTTGTGTATAAGCCAGGATATTATAATGAAGATGTCGGAAATATATGGGCAAATACAGGTGACAGCGAGAATGGGCAGGCGGATAGTCTCAACCAGGATAATGGAACAGCACAGGTATCACAAGGGGCTTTAGAGAAGCAAAAGCGCCAGCAGGAAATGAATGAAAAGTACTTGCAGGATGCGCTTCTTGCGGCGGGCGATGCGGACGCAGTCATCTTTGTGGGCGGCCTGACGCACGATTATGACACGGAAGGACAGGACAGATCAGACATGAAACTGCCGTATGGGCAGGACAGGCTGATATCAGAGCTTTTGAAGGTGAGGCCAGATACTGTGGTGACGCTCGTGGCAGGCTCCCCTGTGGACATGAGTGCGTGGCTTGATGATGCGAAGGCACTGGTCTACAGCTGGTATGCAGGTATGGAAGGCGGCATTGCGCTCGCGGAGGTATTGTTTGGTGAGGTCAATCCGTCAGGACATTTGCCAGAGACGTTTCCAGTCAGCGGGAAGGACTGTCCGGCGGTGGTGCTTGGGGAATATCCGGGCGGCGATAAGGTAAGCTATGGTGAGGGTATCTATGTGGGATACCGCTATTATGATACGTTTGATGTCAGTGTGGCCTTTCCATTTGGCTACGGCCTGTCTTACACGGATTTTGTGATGACGGGCATACGCGCGGAGGTGATTGAGGACACTGCGCAGGGCAAGAGTGTGAAGGTGAGCTTTGATATCTCGAATACGGGCAGCCGTGCGGGCGCACAAGTCGCGCAGATCTATGTCGCGGACAAATATCCCAAGGTCAAAAAGGCGGCAAAAGAACTCAAAGCGTTTGAGAAGATTTATCTCGAGGCAGGTGAGACGCGGGAGGTGACGCTCATGCTTGAGCGGGAGGCATTCACTTATTTTGATGAGGAGTCACACAGCTTTAAGGTAGATGCGGGAAGCTACATGCTGCTGCTTGCAAAGAATGCGGAAGAGATTGTGGATGTCACAGAGATCGAGTTTTCAGTATAGGGTGATGTAACGGTGTCCTTTTTGGGCGTGGTGCATAGTATTATAGTAGAGAAATGTGCCACGCCCAGGGAGGATTTTTTATGATATCTTACAAAGAACTGAGAAAGAAGGAAGTTATCTGCATCAAGGACTGCAGAAGGCTTGGACATGTCTGCGATCTGGAGATTGACGAGTGCAAAGGGTGTATCTGCAAGATTATTGTACCAGGCTGCAAGGGACTGTGGGCAAGGCTCACGGACGACTCGGTGATTGCCATACCATATAACTGTATCAGGCAGATCGGACCGGACTTGATTCTCGTAGATATTTAAGGCTGGATTGACATTGGCAGACACTTAAACTATACTAAATGTATGACAGGGAAGCATGGTATTTTTTCAGTGAGAGGATTCGGAGGAAATAGTTATGAAATGCCCATATTGTACTAATCCAGATACGAAGGTGATCGATTCAAGACCTGCCGAGGATAACAGCTCCATACGCAGGCGGCGTGTGTGCGATGTGTGCAACAAACGCTTTACAACCTATGAGAAAGTTGAGGCGATCCCGCTTATTATTGTCAAGAAAGATGACAACAGGGAGGCATATGACCGCTCAAAGATAGAGACAGGGGTATTGCGGGCCTGTCACAAGCGTCCGGTTAGCATGAGCAGGATTGACGAGTTGGTGGATGAGGTGGAGGCAGATATCCTAAACCGTGGCGACAAGGAAATCAGCAGCCGGGTGATCGGGGAGCTGGTCATGAACAAGTTAAAGAACCTTGACGCGGTGGCATATGTCCGTTTTGCGTCTGTTTACAGGGAGTTTAAGGATATCAATACCTTTATGGACGAGCTGAAAAAGGTGCTGGACAAATCAGAGGACTGATGAATTTTAACTGTGTATACAATAAAAAACAAGATTGTCATAAAAAGGTCTTGCTTTTTTGCCCATATTTTTATAGAATTTAACAGAACACAATAGACGGTACGCTTCAGGCGACTGTACGATGTGTGGAGGTATTTTCGTTTGGATTAAAATGGAAATACTGGTAACAATTAAATATAGTAGAATATAAAGGAGTAAAAGACATGGCGAAAAGAGGACAGCGGTTTATGAAGGTTCTTTTTGCGGGTATGTTGCTTACACTGACTGTTGCACTGAGCGGATGCTCAGGTGATAAGGCGGCTGGAGACTCTACACAGATTGCAGACACGTCTGCCGCAGGCAGCAGCGGGGCAAGTACCGTAGCGAACGAAGAGACAAATGCTTCACCGGAGGGGACAAAAGAAACGGGTGGGGCAAGTGAGACCGAGGATGGTGCATCACACATCACCATAGGTATTCCACAGGATTTGGACAGTCTTGTGCCGAGCCTGTCACAGGGCGCGGGCACACAGGAAATCCTATTCAATATCTATGAGGGGTTGTATAAGCCGGACAGCGAGGGCAATCTGGTTCCTGCAGTGGCGAGTGGTTACACAATGTCAGAGGATGGACTTGTGTATACATTCACATTGAGAGATGGGATTTTGTTCCATAATGGAAATCCTGTCACTGTGGAGGACGTGGTTTATTCGATTGAAACCTGCGCCGGTCTTAATGGGGGAGAGCCCGTTATATCGGCGTTTTCTAATATCGAGCGCGTGGAGGCGCCTGACAGCCAGACGGTCGTGATCACGCTAAAGGAGTCGAGCAATCCGTTTATGGCTATCCTCTCAACCGTTGAGGCGGCGATTGTGCCGGCGGATGTGGATGACCTGCAGACGAATCCGGTGGGAACAGGGCCATATAAGTTTGTATCGCGCTCCTTGCAGGAGAATGTGGTGCTTGAGCGGTTTGATGCATACTGGGGCGAACCGGCACACATAAAGGATATCACCTTGAAGGTGCTTGCTGATTCGGACGCGATTGTCATGAATCTTGAAGGCGGTGCGGTTGATCTGGTTGCGCGGGTTTCCACGGCACAGGCGGCGGAGCTTAGCAGCGATTTTGAGGTGCTTGAGGGGACGATGAACTTGGTGCAGGCGATGTATCTCAACAATGCGGTGGCGCCGTTTGACAATGAGAAGGTGCGCCAGGCACTGTGCTATGCGGTCAACAAGCAGGAGATTCTAGATTTTGTTTCAGAGGGCAAAGGAACGCTTGTGGGCAGCAGCATGTTCCCAGCATTTGGGAAGTACTATGTCGAGGAGCTAAATGATCTTTACCCGACGGATATCGAGAAGGCGAAGGCGCTGCTTTCCGAGGCTGGCTATGCGGATGGGTTCAGCTTCACGATGAAGGTTCCGTCCAACTATCAGCAACACATCGACACGGCACAGGTGGTCGCGGAGCAGTTAAAGCAGATCAATGTCACGGCAAATATCGAGCTGATAGAGTGGGAGACATGGCTTAGCGATGTGTACCAGGGGCGTGACTTTGAGGCGACGCTCGTCGGCGTGGACGCATCGACACTGACTGCGGGTGCGATGCTGAGTCGTTTCCGCTCTGATGCGCACAACAATTTTGTGAACTTTAGCAATGCGGAGTATGATGCTGCATATCAGGAAGCGCTTGCCGCGGAGGCCGTGATGAACGATGCAAAAGCCACAGAGGCCTATAAGAAGTGCGAGACGATCCTTGCCAGGACAGCTGCAAATGTCTATATACAGGATATGTGCGAGCTGGTGGCTGTGAGGAAAGGCTACACAGGTTATACGTTTTATCCGTTATATATTCAGGATTTCTCAAAGCTGGAGGTAAAGTAGGACTGAATATAATTACAGATATTATTAACTAGTTTATGAGTGATGTTGGTCGTACAGTTATGGGTGCGATAGACTTTTTGAGTCAATGCAAAAAGGAATAGAGAGAGTTGTATAATAAAGGAGACGGGGATATGAGATACATTGGTAAAAAGCTGGTCACAATGATAATCACGCTTTTGTGTATCTCGTTCCTCGTCTATCTTGCTTTTGACCTGATACCAGGCGATGCGGCGCTTGCCGCCCTTGGTACGGACGCCACGCCGGAGAGTCTTATGGCGCTGCGTGAACAGTTGGGGCTGAACAGACCGTTTTTGCAGCGGTATTTTGAGTGGCTGGTGCATTTTGTCAGCGGTGATTTCGGAACCTCGTACAAGTATCATATGCCTGTGGCAGACATGATCGTGTCCAAGCTTCCGATCACGGTCAGCATGGCAGTGATTTCATTTTTTATTATGGTGGCAGTGTCTTTGCCGATTGGGATATACACGGCAAAGCACAGCGGAAAGAGAATAGACCGCATAGTCATGGCACTCAATCAGATTGTGATGTCAGTGCCGCATTTTTTTATGGGAATCTTGATCACGTATTTCTTCGGGCTGGTCTTAAAGTTGTTTACCCCCGGGGGTTTTGTGTCGTATGGGACGGATTTTTGGGGATTTCTGTCTTATATTTTTTTCCCATGTATCGCGATTGCGCTTCCCAAGATCGCAATGTCGGTGAAAATGCTCCGAAGCTCCTGTATTGATGAGGCCAGAAAGGATTATGTGAGAACGGCCTACAGCAAGGGAAACAATACCAACAAGGTTTTATATAGACATGTGCTTAGAAATGCCATGATACCGGTGATTACCCTTTGGGGAATGACGCTTGCGGACATGCTCGTGGGTAGTATAGTAATCGAACGGGTGTTTAACATTCCGGGGATTGGGCGCATCCTGTTAACGTCCATATCCTTCAGGGATTATCCCGTAGTGGAGGCCATCATAGTGCTGATTGCATTTGTGGTGATCGTGACGAATTTTATTGTCGATGTGGTCTATCAGCTGGTTGATCCGCGCATCAGTGTATAACAAGGAGGTTCCTGTGAAAAAGAAAAGAGTATATTCTCCGAATTACATACTGGGGCTGGTGATTACTGGGGTCATGCTGCTGCTGATTCTTACAGGCTTCATACACACACCGTATGACATCACAAAGATGGACAGCTCCTTAAAGCTTGCAGCGCCGTCTCTTTCGCATCCGATGGGATGTGACAATTTTGGTAGAGACATCTTTTCGCGGGTGCTCAAGGGCATGGGTAACACGTTTGTGATCGCGTCAGCCACGGTGGCAATCGGAACGGTATGCGGTGTCATGGTCGGTGCATTTACAGGATATTTCGGCGGCTGGCTGGACGAGGTGCTGATGCGCGTCAACGATGTGGTGTTTGCGTTTCCAGGTATCCTGCTGGCGCTCGTGTTTGTCAGCATCTTTGGCACAGGCAAATACAATGTCATCGCGGCGCTTGGGGTTGCGTTCATACCAAGCTTTGCCCGCATAGTCCGGGGAGAGTTTATCAAGTACAGGGAGATGGATTATGTAAAAAGTGCGAGGCTTGCCGGGGTGCCACAGCTGCGCATCATTTTTGTGCATATCCTGCCAAATACAATGCCAGTGCTTGCCTCCTCGGTGATGATTGGCTTTAACAATGCGGTGCTTGCGGAGGCGGGCATGAGCTATCTCGGGATTGGCGTACAGCCGCCAAACGCGAGCCTTGGTAGTATGTTGTCGGAGTCGCAGACGTACCTTTTCTCTGCGCCGTGGTACGCGGTGTTTCCGGGGCTGATGATTATTTTGATGGTGTTGGGGCTGTCGCTGTTGGCAGACAGGGGAAAGCGGTGATGGATATGGCACGCAAACTTACCAATCAGGAGCAGACGGCCCCGGAAAAGGTGGAGTTCTCCTATGGGGGAAATGACTGGCTGCAATATGAACCGCGCCGTGCGGTTTCGAATTATTTCTGCTGTACAGGCGGACGATGCCATTTGTACCAGAATGGCTGGAGGCGGGTACTTGAGGAAAAATGATATTATTTTAATTATAATTGTCATTGTGGCAGCGGCGGTGTCTGCCCTGTTTATCGCGTTTATACAGGGAAGCGATGGTGCGGCGGTACGAGTTACAATAGACGGGGCGCTTTACGGGGAATACAGTCTGTCAGAAAAGCAGTCTGTTTTTATTGGCGGGGAATCGGGATATAACAGACTTGTGATTGAAAATGGCAGTGTATATATGTCCGAGGCGGACTGTCCGGACGGGTACTGTATGGACTATCAGCCGATTTCGAGGAGCGGGGAGACCATCATCTGTCTGCCGCACAGGCTTGTGGTGGAAGTGACGGGAGACAGAGACGCGCAGTTGCCGGATGTGATTGTGCCCTGACAGGGACAGGCTTGCAAAGGTAGGGAACAGGTATGACGACGAAGCGAGTAGCGTACTGTGCGGTGCTGACAGCACTGGCGCTGATATTTGGATATGTGGAGGTTTTGATTCCGTTTGGCTTTGGCATACCGGGAGTGAAACTTGGGCTTGCCAATATTGTCATTGTTCTTGCATTGTATATGCTTCCGGCTTATCAGGCCTTTATGATCCAGCTGATGCGAATTGTGCTGGTTTCCTTTTTGTTTGGGAATCTGTCCATGATGATTTACAGCCTTGCAGGGGGCATGTTAAGCTTTCTAGTAATGTGGCTTGTGAAAAAGGGGGATGCTTTTTCCATTATAGGTGTCAGCATTGCGGGCGGCGTCAGCCATAATATCGGACAGTTGATTGTCGCAGTTTTGGCAGTTCAGAATCTAAGGGTTGCATTCTATGTTCCAGCGCTGATGATTGCTGGTCTGGTCACGGGCTGTCTCATAGGACTGCTGGCTGGACGGATCAGGCCAGTTCTGGACAAAATGGAGCTTTAGGAGCTGTAGAAGGGAAAGCAGGAGGGGACCGTTATGCCAGCGGAAAAATTGATTTTTCATATCGATGTCAACAGTGCCTTCCTGTCGTGGGAGGCGGTGGAGCGGTTGAAGCACCCGGAGCAGTTTCCGGAGAGTACAGTTGATCTTCGCGATATTCCATCGGCAGTGGGGGGCGATCGCTCCAAGCGTCATGGGATTATACTAGCAAAATCCATTCCGGCAAAAAAGTACAAAGTACAGACAGGAGAGCCCATCACGGACGCGCTCAAAAAATGTCCGAAGCTGTTGATTGTCCCGGCACGACATGGTATTTACAGGGAATACTCGAGGGCGTTTATATCCATTCTTGAGCGGTATTCGGACGCGATCGAGCAGTGCAGTATTGATGAGTGCTTTGTGGACATGACAGGGACAGAGAAGCTTTTTGGACCGCCCATCGAGGCTGCCACGCGTATTAAGGACGAGATTTACCATGAGCTTGGATTTACCGTGAATGTGGGGATCTCCACCAACAAGCTGCTCGCGAAGATGGCAAGTGATTTTAAGAAGCCCAATTTGGTGCACACGCTTTTTCCGCACGAGATTCCAGACAAGATGTGGAAGCTTCCGGTGGGGGATCTGTTTCTGGTAGGGAAATCGACGGAGCGGACGCTACACACGCTTGGTATCGATACAATCGGGGAGCTGGCGCAGACCGATCCGCAGATTTTGAGGGGTGCCTTAAAGAAGCAGGGGGAGGCAATCTGGAAATTTGCAAACGGCGAGGGGGCTTCCATCATAGAGCCAGAGCCTGCCGACAACAAAAGCTATGGAAATGCCACGACAATCGCTTTTGATGTGACAGATGAGTCCACGGCAAACATGGTGTTGATGTCCTTATCTGAGACCGTTGGACGGCGTCTTCGCAATGATGCGGCAAAAGCGGAGGTTGTTACGGTTAACATCCGCTACAGTGATCTGTCTAGGGTTTCCCATCAATGCGAACTGCCGCATGCCACGAATATCACCAATGAAATATATGGGGTAGCGTGCAGATTGTTTGGGGAGCTGTGGGACGGCAGGCCGGTCAGGCTGCTTGGGATTCAGACGAGTCATATCAGACAGGCTGGTGACGGCAGACAGCTATCACTCTTTGATGATGGGCAATATGAGAAGCTTGAGAAGCTTGACAGGGCGATGGACAGCATCAGGGATAAATACGGCTCTGATGCTGTCAAACGCGCGTCATTCTTAAAAACGGCCAATTCCGGGAAGCCTCAGATTGAAGCTGTTCCCGGAAAAGAAAAGCATTTTGGGAAATAAGCATTAGTCAATTTTGTTCAGGGTAAAGTCATCAACTGTACCCCAGCCCTTTGCATTACAGCGGATATGGACACCGATCGTGAGGGTTCCATCCGTGACCTTCAGCGCGGTTATGGTCGGTTCCTGCCAGTTGGCATAGCCCTGTGCAGTAAAGGCGTCAGAGAATTCGGCATCGCTTGTTTTCGCGTAGAGCTCCATGTTGGCGCTGTCATCGATGTCGCCGCCCTGGAAATAGGCCTTGAGCTCATAAGTGCCCGGCTCTAGGTCTGTAAACTCCTGTTCGATAGTAAAGTCCATATCGGACTCGGACCAGAAGTGGAAGGAGTACTCACCGGAGTGTGCGTCGCCGGCCTTCTTCTGGAAGTCTGTTGGATTTTTGTCGCCCCCGTAAGTCACGTTCCACATGGAGGTGTCGGCGTCCTCAAAGCCTGGGTTTGACACATAATTGAGTCTTTCTACGTTGATGGTGCAGCGGACTTGGGTTGGGCTGGACGAGGAGGCACTGTCATCAAGGATTTGGCCCCCAATTTCATAGCTTCCGGCCTCTGCGGTGCTGATGCTCTGCACCTGTTCCGAAGCCCACTCGACGGGCAAGGAGGTATTCAGGGCCCGGTTGTTGTAGACAACGTCCACGGTTTCTGGCAGCTCTAGGTCGGAGCCGATATTGCAGGTTACGGTTGGCATATTGATCATATCAATCGCAGGTTCAGCGTTTGTGCCGTATTTTAGCCATTTGTATGTATTCAGGGATTCCAGGGGTTTTCCGCTGGCGCTAAACAGCGCCTGATTGTCCCAGGAACAGCCGCCATAGTACTGTCCGGCATCTTCAGGATCATAGTCAGCAGCGTAGCTGCTTGCCCAGCCAGAGCCAAATTCTTCCCAGATAGACTTGTTATTTGTAAATACTTCGCCTACAGTAATCCATGCGCCTTCCCAATAGAATACGCCAAGGGCGCCAGCTTCATTTGCCGTGGCGCAGACATCGCGGAGCGCTGTGGACTGGCTCTGTATGGTAGCGCCGTAGGCGTCGAGCAGATCGCCCTCGCTGACACTGTTGCCAAAGCCGTCAGTGTCCTCTGTCGTGTAGCAGTAGGCGGTCTCTGCGATAAGTGTTTCTTTACCATACTTGTCCTGGATATTTTTCATGACATTCATGACATTTTCGAACGTCCCATGCCAGTAGGGATAGTAGGACAGAGCAAAGATGTCATAGTCCACCTGGAAGGAGGAAAGCTTATAGAGCATCTTGTCGATGCCGTCATAGTCATCGGCGTTGGTATAGTGGAGTGCGACTTTGATTTCCCGGCCATAGCTTTCAGAGATTTCGCGGATAGCCCGGCTCCCTGCATTCATGAGCTTTGCCACATTTGGGATCTGTGTCTCGCCAGCCATGCCGTTGTTGGTCTCATTGCCGACCTGAACCATGCAGACATCGACGCCGCTGTCCAGAAGCTGTGTCAGGCTGTCCTTTGTGTACTCGTATAGGGCGTCTGATTTTTCGTCAACGGACATGCCCTCCCACGCCTTGGGGCACATCTGCTTTGACGGGTCTGCCCAGAAGTCGGAATAATGAAAATCGATGCAGACCTTCATGCCGTTTTGGGTAGCGCGCTTTCCAAGCTCGATTGCTGTGGCGAGATCGTTGTTTCCGCCGCCGTACCCGTTGCCATTCGCGTCATATGGATCATTCCAGACGCGGATGCGCGCGTAGTTGACGCCTGCCTGTGCCATTGTGGTGAAAACATCCTGTTCTGTACCATCAGCGCTGTAGTACTTTACGCCGCTTTTTTCTTCGGCGAGGATCGAGGATACGTCCATGCCACGGATAAAGCCGTCGGCAAGATCAGGGATGGGCTCCACATAAATGCCGGCGTCCTCCGCTGCGGTGGGGAGCGGATACATTGTATTGAGCACTGTCTGGCTGTTGTCTAATGTGCTGTCAGGGGCTGTGGACTTATCAGAAGCAGTCTCAACAGAGGGGGCATCGGCCGCGGAAGTCTCCGTGTCTGTCGGCTTGTCAGAGGTGACGGCTTCCGGTTCTGTCTTCGTCTGTCCGTCCCCGGAGCCACAGCCGGTAAGAGGCAGGGCGGACAGGGCGAGTGTGAATAGCAGCATTGTTAATTTTTTCTTTTTCATGTTGACCTCCCGTATTTTAATAGGTACACTTATTATATCACACATTTTGGAAAGAGTATTAACAAAAATGGAAACAAAAGGTGCAAAATCTTCCACATTTCCAGATTTTGTGATAGAATGCTGGTAAAGTGTAAAATGCCATGCGACAGGGGGAATTTGGATAAGGAATAAAGCTTTGGATTAGCGCTTTGGAATTGGAAGTCTTAGAATAAAGATAAGAATGAAGAACATAAGAATGAAGAACATAATAATGAAGATAGGAAAGGAAAGAGATCATATGAAAAAAACTGCAGCAGTATTTTTTGCAACAGGCTTTGAGGAAGTGGAGGCGCTCACGGTAGTGGATTTACTTCGACGTGCAGGAATCGAGACTGTGTGTGTGTCAACCGACAATGAAAAGAGCGTGACAGGCAGCCACGGCATAACAGTAGAGATGGATGTGAGGCTTGACCGTCTAGATTTCTCACTGTATGATATCCTGATTTGTCCAGGGGGAATGCCAGGCACGAAAAATCTTGAGGCATGTGAGCAACTTGTAGAGAATATACGTTCTGCATATGAAAATGGAAAATATATCGCTGCAATCTGTGCAGCACCGGGTATCTTTGCCCGCATGGGATTATTACAGGGCAGAGAAGCCTGCATCTATCCGGGGATGGAGGATGAGCTGCACCAGCATGGTGCCACTTTGTGCCGTGACAGCAAGGTGGCAAAATCCGGGACGATTATAACAAGCCGCGGCGTGGGGACGGCGATTGCGTTTGCCATAGAGATTGTGGCAACGCTTTTGGGACAGGAAGCGGCCAGCGGGCTTGCCCAGAGTATTGTATACACAGAGGACTGATTGTTATGATTCACACCATGCCAGTTTTATTGGCTTATAAGTTATTGGACTGTGAGCGGTAACGACTGATTTTATATTATTGTGCGAATAAACGTAAAAATTTTGACAACTCACGCTTCCAATGTTATAATCAAAAATAGAATGCGCAATTATATCATTAAGATATATAAATCAAGCAGATAGAAGGTTTCTCAAATGATAACAGAACATGAATTTCAAAGGGTTGCGGCTTACGTAAAGAGTAAGGCTGGCATTAACTTAAACGAAAAAAAGGTTTTGGTTCAGGGAAGGCTTGATAGTTATATGCAGAAAAAAGGCTACAGCTCATATGATGAGTTCATGGACCGCGTTGAAAAATTTCCGGCAGGTCCCGAGGCAGAAGATCTGATGAATGCCCTCACGACGAATCATACGTATTTCTGGAGGGAGTATGAGCAGTTTCTCTTTTTGAAACAGGAAGTTTTCCCGGAACTGAAAAGACGCACAGAGAGCGCAAAGGACTGGCATATCTGGTGCGCTGCGTCCTCCACGGGGGAGGAACCGTACACACTGGCGATGCTCTGTAAGGATTTTCTGGGGTTGGAACAGGCCGAGTGGGATACCAGGATACTGGCCACGGATATTGACACAAAGGTTCTTGAGAAGGCGGTGAAGGGCATCTATGCGAAAAATTCCGTGGAGCAGCTTCCGCAGCAGTATGTGCGCAGGTTTTTTAAGCAGATTAACCAGGAAGAGTACAAGGTGAAGGATGAGCTTAGACGGGAAGTGCTGTTCCGTCAGCTCAACCTGATGAACCCGCTGCCTTTCAAAAAGCCGCTTCATGTGGTATTTATCAGGAATGTCATGATTTATTTTGATGAACCGACCAAAGAGCGGCTGTTAAATAATATCTATGAGAAAATGGCTCCTGGCGGATATCTTTTTATCGGTTCGACAGAATCAATGGGGCAGAATAATACTCAGTTTCGGTATGTAAGACCTTCCATATACAGAAAGTAGGGGGGAGATTTTGCATGGAGCAGTTAAAAGTATTATTGGTGGTAGGAAATCTTGAGATGAGGAGGCACCTTGTTGAGATCCTCGGCGCAGACAGGGAGCTCAATATGGTGGCCGAGGCGAACAATGCCTATACTGCAAGGGATCAAATCATCGCGTGTAATCCTGACGTGATGCTTTTATGCCATGACCTGCCAAGGATGCCAGGGATTACATTTCTGGGGAAACTGATGCCGCAGCGCAGCATTGCGACGGTTGTCATTGCACAGCAGCAGTTCGAGGATGAAGCTTACCGCGCGGGTGCGAAGGATTTTATAGCCTGTGGGAACAATTATGAGACGCTTGGACAGGACAACATTTGCAGCCGCCTCAAGAAGGCAGCAGGCGGGGAATGGCATGCGGCGGCAATGAAAACACCAGTTCCGGGTCGCGTACAGATACATGGGGCTGGTGTGGTCAATGGAACGATGCCTGTGACGACATCCATTATTGCGATTGGTGCTTCGACGGGCGGGACAGAGGCCATTGCCACGGTTGTGAGAGGGCTTAAGAAGGACATACCAGGCATAGTGATGGTGCAGCATATGCCGGAGGGTTACACACAGATGTATGCCCACAGGCTGGACGGTGAGGGTGAGGTTTCCGTGAAGGAGGCCGTGTCCGGTGACGTGGTGAAGCCTGGTCAGATTCTTCTAGCGCCAGGGGACAAACAGATGCGCATCGTCAGGATCAATGGCAGGTATCAGGTAGAGTGCAAGCATGGGCCAAGGGTGACAGGACACTGTCCGTCAGTGGATGCGCTCTTTGAGTCGGTAGCACGCATCGCCGGCAAAGAGGCCATTGGCGTCCTGATGACAGGGATGGGAAGTGACGGCGCCAAAGGGTTGCTGGCCATGAGGAATGCAGGCGCACGCACGATAGGGCAGGACGAGAAGACCTGTATCGTATATGGTATGCCCAAAGTGGCGTATGAGATTGGCGCCGTGAAGTGGCAGGTGCCCTTAGATCAGATCGCGCAGAAAATATATTATCTGTTAGATAAGCAGATATAAATTACCGGATATAATATATCATAAAAAATACATCATAAAAAATACATCATAAAAAGAAAATATAGGAGGCGGATTATGAGAATATTGATAGCGGAGGATGATTTTGCCAGTAGAAAGGCAATCCTGAAATTTTTGTCAGAATATGGCGAGTGTGATGTGACCGTTGACGGCTTGGAGGCGATTGATGCGTTTATGATGGCGATCGAGGAGGAGGATCCATATGACTTGATCTGCCTGGATGTGATGATGCCTGTTATGGACGGTTACCAGGCGTTAAAGAATATACGTGATATTGAGAAGGAGCATCACTTGGCTCCGGCACAGCAGGCAAAGGTCATCATGACAACAGCGCTCAATGAGGAAAAAAATGTGAAAAAGGCATTTGAACTTGGTTGTACCGTATATTGTGCAAAACCGATTGATGTGGAAAAATTAAGGGACATACTCGAAAAACTTGGATTCACTTCGTAAATAGTATCATAATATAAAGGGGGATGATTTTGCATGGAAGAAAAAACAGAAGTGCTTGAAGCTGTGGAGCAGGAAGATACCCGTCAGGGAAAATATATGACTTTCTGTATAGGAAATGATGTTTTTGGAATAGAGTTGAAGTATGTAAGTGAGATAATACAAATGCAGACGATTGCGCCAATTCCGGAGGTGGAGCATTTTATCAAGGGTCTGATTAACCTTAGGGGTAAGATCATACCGGTGATCGATGTGGCAGATCGGTTTAGTAAGGAGCCTTTTGCGTACAATGACCGCACCTGCATTATTGTGGTGGATGTCCAGGGCGTCACGGTGGGGCTGATTGTCCAGACAATCTCGGAGGTGGTATCCATCGAGGAGGAGGATATTTTACCGCCGCCTAGCGTGTCCAAGACAAATGCACAGGCAAAATTTATCCGCGGAATCGGAAAGCTTGGCGACAGTGTCAAGCTGCTGCTAGATCCTGTCAAGCTTTTAAGTGATGAGTCGCTTGACTTTACCGAGAAGCAGGAGGAGGAAGAGGAAGAATAAATGCATGAAAACCGGGAAGAATTTTATTATTTTATATTGAACCACGCCCAGGAATGCATCATTAAATATGATTCCCACGGATGTATCAGTTATTGTAATGACAGATTGTCAGAGCTCACAGGCTACAGTGCAGGTGAGCTCATTGGCGCCTATATTGGGGAGCTTTTCCAGAATGTATTTATTATGGAAGACAACCATGTCAGGCTGGCCGATGAATACAGGGACACAGAGGTGATAGAAACCGTTCTGTACCGGAAGAATAAGACTTGCTTTCCGGTAGAGATCAAGGTGGTATCAGGTGTCTTTGACGGTGTGGAGGTCATGATCTGTACTGCTGTGGACATGACACGCTACAAGGAGAGCATCAGGAAGGTGGAGGAGACCACAATTCAGATGCAGGAATCCATGAAGGCCAGGGATGCCTTTGTGGCCAATGTCACACATGAGCTGCGCACGCCTGTAAACGGAATCAAAGGGCATGCGGAGATTTTGATGGAGCAGGAGCAGGACTTTCAGAAGGTGAACTATCTCAAGATGATTCTCGACTGCTGTACCACGATGGAGGGAATCATCAACAATATTCTCGATTTCTCCAAGCTCGAGGCAGGAAAGTTCCAGATTGATGAGAAGCCGTTTTCCTTTTATGAATTCATATCCAAAATGGAAAAAATGTTTAATATGCTCACGATGCGCAAAGGGCTTAGGTTTACGCTCAATGTTGCACAGGAGATTCCGGACAAGGTGATCGGCGATGAGCTGCGGTTGACGCAGATCTTAAATAACCTGGTGTCCAATGCGGTGAAATTTACAGAGCAGGGGTATGTGGGGGTCGAGGTATCTCTGAACGCGAGAATCAACAATGAGATCGAGCTGTTTTTTATGGTGGTGGATACGGGTATCGGGCTTTCGCCGGAGGACAAGGACAAACTGTTCAAGAGCTTTTCCCAGGCGGATGCATCTATCACCAGGAAATTTGGCGGCACCGGGCTTGGACTTGCCATCACCAAGGAGCTTGTGACAATGATGCACGGCAAGGTCTGGGCGGAGGGTGAGAAGGGAAAAGGCTCCACGTTTTCCTTTACAGTGCGGTTAAAAACAGAGCAGGACCAGGACAGTGCAGAGGATAGCGCCGCTATCAGGAAATGGAAATATTCCAATAATATTAACAGGATGGCCGGAGAGCAGGATCTGATGTATGAGTTTGGCAGTGATATTAACATCAGGGAACTGCGGAAATATTTTGAGAAGCTCAACATCAGTATGGATATGGAGAACTGGCAGAAGGCAGAGAGCTTTGCCACTTCCATAAAGCAGCTGGTCAGCAAGGGCTCAAAGGACCTGCAGCGGCTGACTTTCCGGATGGAAATGATGATCAGGAAATCGGACTGCGACAAGGCAAGGGAGTATGCGCAGAAGGTAATAGATCAGCTGATGCAGGAGATAGAGGGCTTTGAACTGT
Organism: uncultured Lachnospiraceae bacterium; assembly: GCA_910588755.1. Taxonomy (GTDB): domain Bacteria; phylum Bacillota; class Clostridia; order Lachnospirales; family Lachnospiraceae; genus COE1. The sequence goes on from CAJUQZ010000048.1 coordinate 21,925, forward strand.
AGTGTATCAGATAAGGGGGATGGGAGACTGTATGGAAAAGCCATCACAAAATAATAGTGAGATTCGTATTCTTGTAGTTGATGATGTTGAGGTCAATCTGATCATTCTCGAGGAAATTATCAAAAATATGGGCTATCAGGCCCTGCTGGCACAAAGCGTCAAGGAGGCGCTAGAGATTATCGGGGACAGCGCTATCCTGCCAAGGATTGTCCTGTCAGATATTTCCATGCCTGAGATTGACGGGTATACATTCTGTTCGATGCTCAAAAATGATCCTTACACAAAGGATATTCCAGTTATCTTTATCTCTGCAATGGACACGGCTTCGGATCTTAGCAAGGGATTTGCGCTTGGCGCGGTGGATTATATACCAAAGCCCTTCGACAAGACCGAGGTGGAGATGCGCATTTCCACACATCTCAAAATCTACACGATGCAAAAAGACCTCGAGGAGAACAACAAACAGCTCAACCTCGTGGTGGCGCGCCAGATGGAGAAGCTGAGAATCGAGCAGAAAAATATTATGACAGCGCTGGCAAGGCTTGTGGAGAGCAGGGAGAACGTGTCCGGCTCACACTACAGAAACATATTGTACAACAGCCGGATACTGGCGGAGGGAATGCAGCTGTATCCGAAATTCGAGGAGCAGGTTACAGACGACTTTATCGACACGATTGAGTCTAGTGCCGGCCTTCATGATATTGGCAAGCTCATGATCCCGGACCGGATTCTGCTAAAGAATGCGCCGCTTGACGAGGAGGAGCGCAGGATTATGTGCACCCATGCAGAACTTGGCGCTAAGACGCTGATGGATATATATGAGGGCGTTGAGACAAATGATTTTATCGATATGGCGATTGATATTGCAAGGTATCATCATGAGTGCTGGGATGGCTCCGGCTATCCCAAGGGCTTAAAGGGAAATGAAATACCGCTTTCTGCCCGTATCGTCAAGGTTGTGGACGTGTTTGATGCCATGATCAGTGAGCGGCGTTACAAGAAACCGATTCCGCTCGACCAGACGCTTACATATATGCAGGAGAAGGCAGGGAGCATCTTTGATCCCGACATCATCCGCGTGTTTATGCGGATTTATCGGAATTTTAGAGGGATCTAAGACAGGTTGAAATAATATGACAGTTTAGTAAAAAACTACCATTCATAAAACTTTTCACTCCGTTAATAATAGGATTAAGATAAGCGACAAAAAGCTTGTCTTTGAAAATAGATTGTTATAGAGAGCAAAAAATTGATTAACGGAGGTAAAAAATTATGGCATCACAGAGTAGATCAAACAGAGTAGAGGTTCCAGAGGCAAAGGCAGCAATGGACCGTTTCAAGACTGAGGTAGCATCAGAGCTTGGCGTAAACTTAAAGGAAGGCTACAACGGCGATCTCACATCACGCGAGGCCGGAAGCATTGGCGGCGAGATGGTTCGTAGAATGGTAAAGAGCTATGAGGAGTCTTTAAACAAATAAGACCAGGCTGGGCAATAGAATGGGATGCAGGTATTCACTGCGTCCCATTTTTTGTCTTTTTTATTTTTATAACTTTTACAACTTTACGAAAATTTTTCTTTTATTTTCCGTAATCCTATGATATAATAAAAAACGATTGGTAACTATTTGATGAATGGTTACAGAGGGACAGTGTACGGATGGTACACTGAAACAGATAAAAATAAAAATATGATTCATGGCAGGCATGGCTGCGTGATATGCATTGCATGATATACAAGGAGGAAACGAGACAAATGAATTTACAGGTAGAAAAGTTAGAGGGAAATATGGCTAAGCTTACAGTAGAAGCGCCCGCAGAGGAGTTTGAGCAGGCAATTGAGAAAGCTTACCAGAAGAATAAGGGCAAACTGAGCATTCCGGGATTCCGTAAGGGAAAGGTTCCCCGCAAGATGATAGAACAAATGTATGGAAAAGAGATCTTTTACGAGGATGCCGCAAATTTCCTTATTCCATTTGTATATGCAAAGGCTGTGGATGAATGCACAGAGGAGATCGTATCGCAGCCAACGATTGAGGTCGTACAGGCAGAGTCAGGAAAGCCCTTTATCTTTACGGCAGAGGTAGCAATCAAGCCGGAGGTAACACTTGGAAAATACAAGGGGATTGAGGTCGAGAAGGCCGACACAAGTGTTACGGACGAGGAGGTTGATGCCGCAATCGAGAAGGAGCGGGAGAACAATGCGAGAACAATCTCGGTTGAGGGCCGGGCTGTCAAGGATGGTGATATGACCATGCTCGACTATGAAGGATTTGTTGACGGGAAGAGTTTTGAGGGTGGAAAGGATGAGAACTATCCACTCACAATTGGTTCTGGTACGTTTATCCCGGGTTTTGAGGAGCAGTTAATCGGCGCTGAGCTGGACAAGGAAGTGGAAGTCAATGTGACATTTCCGGAGGATTACCAGGAATCTTCGCTTGCTGGAAAGCCGGCCGTGTTTAAGTGTGTAGTTAGGGAGATTAAGGAGAAAGAACTGCCAGAGCTCGATGATGAGTTTGCAAGTGAAGTATCAGAGTTTGATACCCTGGCAGAGTACAGGGAGGATGTCCGTAAGAGCCTGACAGAGAAGAAGGAAGAAGAAGCAAAGGCTGTGAAGGAAGAGAATGTCATCGAGGCCATCATAGCCGACGCACAGATGGATATTCCAGAGGCGATGCTTGAGACGCAGCAGCGCTCGATGGCGGACGATTTCGCACAGAGAATACAGATGCAGGGTATCTCAATCGACCAGTATTTTCAGTTTACAGGTCTGACGAGGGCAGCGCTTCTCGAACAGATGAAACCGCAGGCAGAGCAGAGGATAAAGACCAGGCTGGTGCTTGAGGCTGTGGCAAAGGCAGAGAGCATAGAGACAAGTGAGGAAGAATACGCGGCAGAGATCAGGAAGATGGCGGAGAGCTACCAGATGACGGAAGATAAAATCAAAGAGATGGTTGGCGAGTTTGAGCAGAAGGCAATCCGGGAGGATATACGTATCAGGAAAGCGCTGGATTTGGCCGTGGAGCA
>CAJUQZ010000048.1:24959-25758 GCA_910588755.1 uncultured Lachnospiraceae bacterium
ATAGAATACAATATATTAAAAAAATATAATAATTGTGCCAATTATTTGCACAATTATTATATTTGCGTTATACTGATTTAAATAGTATCCAAATCGGAGGTAGATGCCATGAGTTTAGTACCATATGTCATAGAACAGACCAGCCGTGGAGAGCGGTCATACGATATTTATTCAAGACTTTTGAAGGAGCGTATCATATTTCTGGGTGAGGAAGTAAATGAGACGACAGCGAGCCTTACGGTGGCCCAGTTGCTGTTTCTCGAGGCAGAGGATCCCGAGAAGGATATCCAGCTCTACATCAACAGCCCGGGTGGTTCTGTCACGGCGGGCATGGCAATTTATGATACGATGCGTTATATCAAGTGTGATGTATCTACAATCTGCATCGGAATGGCGGCCAGCATGGGAGCTTTCTTGCTTGCAGGCGGCACAAAGGGAAAGCGGCTTGCGCTGCCCAATGCGGAGATTATGATTCACCAGCCACTTGGAGGGGCACAGGGACAGGCGACAGAGATTGAGATTGCCGCGAAGCATATTCTGCGTACCAAGCAGAAGTTAAACAGCATCTTAGCGGAGAACTGCGGCCAGCCATACGATGTGATTGCGGCAGATACCGAGCGCGATAACTGGAAGTCAGCCGAGGAAGCCATGCAGTACGGTCTGATTGACAAGGTGATCACGGACAGAGCTGATGCGGCGCAGGACAATGAAGATTAGATGATATATCATTAGAATGAATTATGAGTAAAGGGAGAAAAAGGATGGCTGGAAAAAGCACTGAAGGAAGGGTAAGATGTTC
>CAJUQZ010000049.1:0-1635 GCA_910588755.1 uncultured Lachnospiraceae bacterium
CAGTTTTTATTGTCAACATTCTTTTTCATTTTAATTATTAATAAATTATAAAGTGGGACAGCTGATTTAAAATGCCCAGGCACAAGTATATTTTATTGCCATTCATAATCTCTGTCAGCACTTCATAGAATGTACAAATGACTCAGAAGGAGAATCCTTTTCAAGAATATGAAAGATTATATTGAAGAAAGAGCGATCAATATTGCTGTCTATATCATCGACAATAACGCCACTGTGCGGCAGACCGCCAAAGCATTTGGTGTCAGTAAATCAACTGTACATAAAGATGTCACCTCCCGGCTCATGCAGGTAAATCCTACGCTAGCCAGACAGGCACGGACAGTGCTTGACGTCAACAAATCAGAGCGCCACATACGGGGCGGACTGGCCACCCGCGAAAAATATGCGCACCAAAAAATCGAGTAGGGAAGACTTTCCCTACTCGCCGCGCGACCCGTGCGCCGCCTTAGCGGCATTTTTCATCTGCACGGGTCTGTGCATAAATAGGAGGGATCTCTCCCTCCTACTGTCCGTCAGACAATCCTCCGCACACACAAGATATCGCGGTAGAGCGCATTACTGATCTTGATGCCTGTCTTTGCAGAGCTTGCGTGGACGATCTTCCCGTTTCCTATATAGATTGCCACGTGCCCCGGATAGCATATGATATCTCCTGGCTCCGCCTCCGCATAGCTCACCTCCCGGCCTGCACTCCTCTGCGACGTGGAATTGCGCGGCAGGCTGTACCCGAACTGTTTGTAGATCGACTGCGTGAAACCAGAACAGTCCGCACCGTTTGTCAGGCTCGTCCCGCCTGCCACATACGGATTCCCCACAAATCCACAGGCATAGGCCGCAATCTCCTTGCCCTTCGCACTGCCGTTTGCCGCCATGATTGAGGACGTATCAACCTTTGCCGTCGCGGCCGGCTTCTCCGTTGTCGTACTGCTGTTATTGTTATTTGTACTGTTTTTCTTTGCTTCCTCCTCTTTTTTCCTGCGCTCCTCCTCTTCCTTTCTCTTCCGTTCTTCCTCCTCCTTGCGCTTTCGCTCCTCCTCTTCCTCGATCTGCTTAATCTGCGCATTTCTCTGCTTGATCTGAGATTTGTACACCTCCGCCTGCTGCCTTGCCTTGCTGATCTGCACCGCGTAGTCCTCACTAATCTTCTCAAGCTCCGCCCGCGCCTCCTCGACGCTGGCCATCTCCTCCTCGAGCCCTTCCTGTGCCGCCTCTAGCTCCGACTCCTCTATTTCAAGATTCTCCTTTAAGTCCTCCACATTCTGCCGGGCAATCTTGTAGTTTGTGAGCATCTTTCTGTCATACTCGTGCATTTTCTCCACATAGTCGGCTTTGTTGAGCATATCCTGCATGGAGGAAGCGCTGAAAATAATATCGAGAAAAGAGGTCTCACCACTCTCATACATCGCTTTTACCCGTATTTTCATCGCCTCATACTGTGCCTGCTCAATCCGCTGTGCCTCTGCAAGGTCAACCCTAGCCTGCTCGATCTGTGCCTTTTTTGCCTCGATCTCTTCCTCGAGGAGACTGATACTCGCCATGAGCTCCGCTATCTCATTGCCCAACTCCTGTATCTGCGCATCGATCTGCTCCTGATCGCCTTCGAGCTCATTGACC
>CAJUQZ010000049.1:1645-9845 GCA_910588755.1 uncultured Lachnospiraceae bacterium
TCATCAAGGTCATCGAGCCTTTCCTGGTCTTCTTTATTCTGCTGTTTCAAATCATCCTTTGGGGCCGCCTCTACTTGGTCGATTCCCCGGTTCGCACCAGGATCATACGTCGTAAAAAATACTGCCGCACACAATCCAATGACCACCAGCCGCCTGCATCCTTTTTTCATGCGTATCTTCCCCTTCAAAAGCCAAAAGCACCCCTACAGTAACCAGTTATGACTCCGGTGCCGTCTGTGTCTCCTCCTCGACAGAAACAATCTCCATCAGCCGGCCGAGCACCTTTTCCTGCACGATTGACATTCTGTAAGTCGTATATCCCACATCGTCAATCAGTGCATCCCCTGACTCATACCCGTACTCTATGGCCTCCTCATCGGCCTGATCGTGTATCATCTCGTCCGTGACTTCAATCTTCTCAGCTCTTGCCACCGCCTCCATCACCATATACTGCTTCACAATCTCCGTACACATATCGTTTAACTGGCTGTCGTACTCCTCACGCGTAAGGCCGGCTATACTGGTCACAAAAGTATCCAGATCGACACCATACATTGCCGCGATGGATGTCATATATAAATTATAATTTTGTTCCTCCTCCTCGACAAGATACGCCGGAATGGACCGTGCACCGCTCTCCTCGACGAGCTTCTGCACCACAGCACTCTTTGCATTTGCCTCAAAGGTTTCCTCTGCCTTTTGCTCGACAGCCTTCTTCCCGGCTTCCCAGACCTCATCCTTTGTCTTGTATGACAGCCCTAACTGCTGCAACTGCTCCGGTGTCACCGTCTCATACGCAGCCGAGCCGTCGATACTGTTGACTGTTACGGTAAATACAACCTCCTGTCCTGCAAGGTCAGGGTTTTGCTTATATGTTTCCGGAAATGTCAGGTTCAGGTCCACCGTCTCACCGGGCATCACACCCACAAGTCCATCCTCAAACCCGGGAATAAAACCGCCCGAGCCAATTGTCAGCTTAAAGCCCGTTGCCGTGCCGCCCTCGAACGCCACGCCGTCTCTCCTGCCCACAAAATCAATGTCCGCCACGTCCCCTTTTTCGACAGCTCTGTCCATGATGCTTCCCACCAGCAACTCACTGTCAATGTAAGCCGTGACTGTCTCATCGTCCACTGCCGGCCTGATTGCGCGTACCTCCATATTCCTGTAATCCGCCAGCGTGATATATTCATCCACTGCAAGGTCCTGCAGACCTACATAATCCTCCCTTTCACCTACCCGCTCAACTTCTGTTGTATCCTCATGCCCCGGTTCCTCTCCGGCAGCGTCCGTGGTTTTCTCCTCCGCCTCCGATGTCTGTATCGTCTCCTGTGCCCCCTCGCCAGACTTTCCGCCGCAGGCGCACACCCCGGCAATCATAACACCCGTTATGACCATCAACGCCAATTTCTTTTTCATATAACAGTGTTCCTTCCTTAATATAAACTTTTTCATTTTAGAAGCCCCAGGGCGTGTTTCCCAGGCTTCGACCCCTCATAAAATATATCATAACATTATCACACAAAAAAGACAATGAAAAGACAGTGAAAAGACAATGAAATTCGACAGTCTTTCTTGCACTTTCCTGTATTTAATGGTACAATCCTTATAATGACATGACAGTTTTTGCCAGACAATTTATTCTGTCCAGACTGTTTTATGCGTTTAACTATTATTAAGGAAAGGTAATGATTCCAGATGGCAAAAGTAATAATCATCATTCTCATCATTCTCGTCGCACTTCTGGTGGTGCTCTATTTCGTCGGAAAGAAGATGCAGAAAAAGCAGGCAGAACAGGAGGCGCAGATCGAGGCCGCCAAGCAAACTGTCACCATGCTCATCATCGACAAAAAGAAACTGAAGCTAAAAGACGCCGGGTTACCCGCCGCAGTGCTTGAACAGACACCCAAGTATATGCGCCGCGCCAAATTTCCGATCGTAAAGGCCAAGATTGGTCCGCAGATCATGTCCCTGATCTGCGACGCCGCAATCTTCGACACCATACCTGTCAAAAAGGAAGTCAAGGCGACCGTGAGCGGCATCTACATCACCGACGTGCGCGGAATTCGCGGCAAGCTCAACACCGCACCAGCTAAGAAAAAAGGCAAATTCCGCAGCTGGGTTGACAAGCTACAGGAAAAGGCCGGCGCCAAACCGCTCAAGTAACTTAGATACAAAAAACAAATATCCGCCGCACATAACCCAATTGGATTGTGTGCGGCGGTTTCTTCTGCCTTGTACAGTTGTTGTCTGCGACTCAAAATATATACTCGCGTATCTCGCAATTCCGGATGCCAAACGCGGAGTATGCCTCGTTTTCCATATCATAAAAATACGAGTTTACAACCCTTGCAATCCCATTGTGTGCCACCAACAGATAGGTCTTCTCGCCCGCTTCCGCCCTGATCTCATCAAGCAGGTTGTAGATGCGCTGCGCTAGGTGCAGCATCGTCTCCCCGCCCCCAAAATGATTGATAAAGCTTTTTTTCGCCTCCTGAAATTCCGCCCCGTTCCTTGGCGTCGCCTCATATTTCCCAAAGTTCTGCTCCGTAAGTCGTGGCTCCTCCCTCGCAGGAATGCCCGTAATCTGTGCGATTTCAAGCGCCGTGTCCCTCGCCCGGACAAGCGGCGAGTACAGAATCTCGTCGATACCAAGCCCTTCGTCCAAAATCTTTTTTCCAAGCGCCCTTGCCTGTTCATGCCCAAGTGCGGTCAGTGCGATGTCCGTCGCACCACAGATTTTATTTTCTACATTCCATACCGTCTGCCCATGTCTAGTAAAATACAAATGTGCCATATAAAAAACCACCTTTGCCGTTCTTTTATGATATCGAACTGGTATTCTAAACAATTTCTGCTGCCGCCGTGAATACCAAATTATAATTCCAACTTCAAATCATTATCCTGAATCCAGCCGATCCTGCGAAATCCAAGCCCGATCACATATGTAATCACTGCCGGAAGCAAGAAACTGACACAGAGCAGCCCCGTCCAGTCCCAGATAGTTATCGCGGACTTTGCGCCCGCCGTAACGTCACTTAGCCACCCTGTATACACTCCGATCTGTCCGACCAAACCACATGTCCCCATGCCCGATGCCACCGCGGCCCCGTTCATCTTGAGTTGAAATACACATGTCGCAATTGGCCCCGTGATCGCAGACGCGATAATCGGCGGCAGCCAGATGCGCGGTTTCTTCACGATATTTCCCATCTGTAACATCGAGGTTCCGATACCCTGTGCAAACAGCCCGCCGATTCCGTTTTCCCGAAAGCTCATGACTGCAAACCCAACCATCTGTGCACAGCACCCCGCAAGTGCGGCGCCACCCGCAAGCCCCGTCAGGCCAAGCGCAGCACAGATTGCCGCACTGCTGATTGGAAGCGTCAGCGCGATTCCCACGATCACCGATATGACCACGCCCATCAGAAACGGCTGCAGCTCGGTTGCCCACATAATCGCCCTGCCCACAGCACTCGCCGCACTGCCAATCGCAGGCGCGCACAAATACGCGCACAGCGCGCCTGAAAGGATCGTCACCAGCGGTGTCACGAGAATGTCTATTTTCGTTTCTTTGGAAATTGCTTTTCCAAGCTCCGCAGCTATAATCGTAATCAGCAATACCGCCAAGGGACCTCCCGCGCCGCCGAGCGTATTGGCGGCATGTCCCACCGCCGCCAGCGAAAACAGTACCAGCGGCGGGCAATGAAGCGAGTAGCCGATCGCGACAGCCATAGCTTCCCCTGTCACTGCCTTAGCGTATCCTCCAACTGTCACTAACAGTGCGATTCCTGCCTGCTCCCCGATCGTGGAGATAATCGTGCCGATCAAAAGGGACGCAAACAGCCCCTGCGCCATCGCTCCCAACGCATCAATACCGTAACGCTTTCCAGATATCTCGATATCCTTGCGCTTTAAAAACTGTCGCAATTTTTCCATAATACACTCCCACTCCCTGTTCAATCAAGTTAGAAAGAGTTCTCTTCCCTGCTCGCGCGCCGGACATGTGCAGTAAATCTACTAATTTCCTCACATGCCCATATGCATTAAAAATTGATAAACTGTAGGCAGTATAACACATTGTCTACGGTATTTCAATATTTTTCGAAATACAAAACGAGCGGCCGTCATACCTTCTTCTCTGAATGATACAACGACCGCTCTAATGTGACCCAATATTCAATTTTCTCCTCTTTCCCGGATTCCTTTGATCCGTCCTTATTCTTTCGTTTTCTTGTTACAGTTTCTTCTCTTTTTGTGGCTTTATCTTATCTGTTAATCTGCCAAACTGGTTTCTTGTGTCTTCCTCGATCTCTGCCACATGATGCGATACTCTGATGTACTGTATTCGATCTCTTTCTTACTGACCTTTTACTTCCTTACTCAGTTCTAATTTTTTCCTTTTTTGTCCGCTTCCCTGACCTGCTCTCGAAATACACTTCTTAATTTCTTGCCCTGCTGTCGTCCCTGATTCCGACTGCGTCTTCATCTGTTTCGTCCAGCTGCATCTTTTCTTTCACATCTCTATTAAGGGATTTCTGTCTGTCAGAGTTGCGTCTCTGCAATTGCCAAGGGACTCATCTCCTTTCCCATCTATACCTTTTATGCCGATGGTTGCAGGTTGCCGAATACTACATTTGATTTATCAAATGCCTTACAAAAGCTTTTTTGTACTGTTATACTTTTATCTTTGGTATCCCTACAATTTTTCTTTTGTATATTCGACCCGTCTCGTTGTCTCTTCTCTCTTGGTACTTGTCCATCGATGTTATCCTATGTAATCATCTTTCGTACCTTGCTTTTTTCTTCTTCCTTTGTGTAATTGTATAGTAACACTTCTTTTCAGTAATTGCAATAGGAATTTGTTAATTTGTCAAATATTGTCGATTTTACCATATTTTACCAGTTATTTTGTACATTGTTTTCTGAATTTTCTGACAATTTCTGTTCTTTTACCTGCTTTTTGCTCCTGGGAGTTTGCGCCTGTTCGATGACGTAGGCCGCCTCACCTCTCACCTGCACGCTCCTCTCTGCAAAATCCGCCGCTTCCCTAAGTGCGACAGCCTCCTGTAGCGTGATCAGGTTCCGAAGCTGTACGCTGTGGTTGTCCACCGGTATGTACGCCTTTTTGGTCCTGTCAGATACAGCGCGGAGCAAATAATAATTGTAAGATTCCTTCTGGCTATCTGACAGCTTTACGATGTCATCCACGATACACACACCGAGCGTTTCGCTGTATATTACTTCCTTTTTCTGAAACAAACTGACACCTCCATGTCTAGGCGCGTCTTTCAAATCATTCCTGTTATCGACAAAATAGCACCCGTCCACCCTGAACCGATGCTATTTTCACCTCATCTTATGAAGTTTTCTGGCTGTCATGATCTGATTACCCGCAATTCCTTTCCCGTCTGATATACAAAAGTTACGTCCCTTTCGCACCAGCAAGCCGTATCCAAAACCAGCCCACCAGCGGAGAACCTGTTCCGCTTGCTTCGTATCATCAGACCATTTTCTCTTTGTTAATATTATTATCGGTTAAAAGCCGAAAAAACTTAACAAATCTCATTAAAACAGTCAAACAGGAGGGAAAACCCTCCTGTTTGTTTTATATCGTTCTATCAGACATTCTTGCGCTTTTCCACAAATACAGGGAAGGACTCTGTTCCTTTCAGCTCCTTGTATGCCGTGATCTTCACGTTCTTGTCCGTAATCGCGTACTCAACAGTCGCGCCGGTCTCGATCACGGTGTCCTGCATCAGCACGCAGTTTCTCACCTTTGCGCCCTTGCCAACCTTGACACCCCTAAACAGGATACTGTTCTCGACCTCTCCCTCTATCACGCAGCCATCCGCTGCCATCACGTTCTTTGCGTGGGAGCCAGCCGCATACCTTGTCGGGTTGTCATCACGAATTTTGGTGTATACAGGATTCGGTGAGAACAGTGCGTTGATATTCTCCTCTTTTAACATCTTCATATTTTCAGCAAAATAGGTGTTGATGTCGAGAATCCGCGCATAGTATCCATCATGCTGGTACGCCTGCACGTTGAGCTTGTCAAGCTGCGGCGATATGATATCGCGCTCAAAATATGTCAGCCCATTGACATACGCCTCCCTGATCTGTTCGATCAGAAGCTGCCGCTCCATGACATAAATATTCATGGAAACATTGTGCTCGCCGCTCTCCTTGTTGTTCACCACGATCTTCTGCACTCTGCCGTCTCCGTCAATGTCGAGCGTGTAGTACAGATCCTTCTTGGTCATATCGATATCGCGCAGCGCCTTTGGAATCTCCTCCCTAGTGTACGCGATTGTCACGTCCGCACCGCTGTCGATATGCTGCTGGAGAAGCTTGTTAAAGTTGAAGTTGACTGCGACGTTTGTGTCCGCCATGATGACGTATTTTTCCTTCTGGCGCTTGAGGTAGTCAATGATGCTCGCAATCGCCTCAACCCTGCCGTTGTAGATGTTCACCGTCTTCTGTGCAAACGGGGGGATAATGTTGAGTCCGCCCTTCTTGCGCGTTAAGTCCCACTCTCTGCCTGATCCTAAATGATCCATCAGGGAATGATAATTTCTCTTTACAATCAGTGATATGTTGTCAATACCACAGTTTACCATACTTGAAAGCATGAAATCCACCAGCCTGTAACGGCTTGCAAACGGTATCGATGCCATCAGTCTCTCCGTCACGAGCTCTGGCACTAAGGAATCATAGCTGTTTGGGAACAAAATGCCCATTGCTGAATCTGCATTTGAATTGATCATGCCTTGTCACCTCCCTTTACATCTGCTGACACCATCGCGTCAGGCCCCACAACTGCACCCTCGCCGATTGTCACGTTGGAGCCCACTGTGGCAACGCCCTTCTTATTTCCATCGGGCATCTCACCCACAACGGCGTTCTTCTCAATCACGACATTCTCCGCGATGATACAGTGTCTGATTCTGGCGCCTTCCTTGATCGTACTACCACCCATGATTACTGCATCCTCAATCACTGCGCCTTTCTCCACCTTCACGCCAGCAAAAAGTATCGAGTGCCTTACCTCACCGTCAATGCTGCAGCCGTCTGTAATCATACTGTTTTCGAGCACTGCGTCCTCGCCGATGCGGTGCCCCGTCATGCCGCTGTTCCTGCTGTAGATGCGCCAGTCGTCATCAAACAGATTGATACCGCTATTCTCAGGATCAAGCACTTCCATGTTGGCCTCCCACAGAGACGAGATAGTTCCGACATCCTTCCAGTAGCCAGAGAAATGGTACGCGTACATTTCCCTCTTGTCGCGCAACAGGCTTGGAATCACATTTTTGCCAAAATCATTCTCGGACTCGGGATCATTTTCGTCCTCGATCAGATATTTCTTTAAGATATCCCAGTTAAAGATATAGATACCCATAGAAGCCAGATTAGACTTAGGCTCCTTTGGCTTCTCCTGGAACTCTGTAATCTTGTCATTCTCGTCCGCAACCATCAGGCCAAAGCGGCTTGCCTCCTCCCACGGTACTTCCATAACCGCCACGCTGAACTCCGCGCCCTTCTCCTTGTGGAACCTGAGAAAATCGCTGTAATCCTGCTTGCAGATCTGGTCTCCTGACAGAATGATTATATACTCGGGATCATACCGCTCGATAAAATTGATGTTCTGGTATATTGCATTTGCTGTGCCTTTGTACCAGTCCGAACCAGTCGCCTGCTGATAGGGCGGCAGTACATGGACACCGCCGTGCAGTCTATCGAGATCCCAGGGCTGTCCGTTTCCTATGTACTCGTTCAGTACGAGCGGCTGGTACTGGGTGAGGATACCCACGGTATCAATTCCTGAATTAACACAGTTCGATAAGGGGAAATCAATAATACGATACTTTCCACCAAACGGAACTGCAGGTTTTGCCAGCTTCTGCGTCAACGTGTAGAGACGCGAACCCTGCCCGCCGGCAAGCAGCATTGCAATCATTTCTTTTGCCATAAAATACCTCCAATCTTAATTTGAGCAAGCTCAATATTTTCGCCAGGGCGTGTTTGAAAAATGCTTTTTATGTAACCTAAGTTTGATGCAAATTTCACGCAAAATGGGACGTGCAGATGGTAGGAATGATTTTTCAAACACGTCCTAGTGCTCTATCCAGTCAGAAATTAAACTTGTAAGCCGCATGATTTGTGCCAGTGCTAGGCGTTTATAGAGGCCGGAATGTGGGAC
>CAJUQZ010000049.1:9855-25673 GCA_910588755.1 uncultured Lachnospiraceae bacterium
GCGGTGGCATCGTCTAGAAATTTTAACGACGGTGCAAAGCAGGTGGTTTGCGAGTTTAATTTCTGGCCGGATAGAGCACTAGATCTATTAAAATTGTCTGCTCAATTTATGTTTTGCTGTAACTATTATGTGTGCGGTGGCCCTGTCTTTTCCTGCCCTCACATATCTGGTTTTGCCTCACCCATCTTGCAAAAAACGTGCCTGACAGCTTCTGCCGCGCATCATAGCTACATTTTCTTATCTGATCACACCCGACACATAACGCCAGACTGCAATCATACCCTGAATAGTTACAATTATACTATAAACTTTCAAAAAATGGTAGTGTTTTGTTTATTTTATTACTATTTTTTTCTGCAAAATATGATTGTATACAACTTTTATTCCTAATAATTGCTTTTTTAACCTTCTTTTTTCGTCATTTTATGCAATAACTGTATATCTGCATTGTCATATATCCACCTCGCACTTATTTTTCAACAGTTCCTTATCTGCAAAACACGCTCTAAAAAGTGCAAATTATTCCTGTCAGGTTGAAAAGGGACCATTTTATGTTTATGCTAAGCACGGGCGTGTTTAAAAATACGTTTTGTATCAGATAATCTGCTGGAAATGCTATGATTGAAAAGAAGGTGATGCGATACAAAATCACACTAGCCTGGATTATTGCTGCTTGCAAAACACAATCTACCTATTGAACAAACGATGACTATGGAGGAAAAAAGATGACAATGAAAAAAAAGAATTTGAATACGGGCATCATCTTGACAGTCGCTGTCTCTGTGCTGCTTAGTACTTCCTTAATAGGCTGCCAGAAAACAGACTCGTCAGACACAACAGCACCTGTCGAGCAGACACAGGCCGTCAAACCAGAAGAGGCTGCGGGTAATGATGCGATCGCCGGGCTTGTGGGTACGCCGTCTGATTACTCGAACAAAGAGAACTGGATGACCATACCGGAAATCACACATGATGTGGATACTTTCTATCTCTATCCCACTTGCTATCTGGACGATTCGGAGGACGCGCTGCCAATCTGCACGATTGATAATCAGGCCGTCCGACAGCGGGCACAGGCCGTTTACGAAAACCAGGCAACGGTCTTCGAGGAATCAACGAATGTGTTTGCGCCTTACTACAGGCAGAGTAATATCTACAAGGTCACGGGTATGAATAATCAGGAACTGGAAGATTACCAGCGCAATGAACAGCGCACGGATGTCTATGCAGCGCTGGATTATTACTTTGAACACTACAATAACGGCAGGCCGTTTATTATCGCGGGGCACTCCCAGGGCTCGATCATGACAAGGATTGTCCTTGGAGAGTATATGGAAGCACATCCGGAATATTATGAGCGCATGGTTGCCGCGTATGTGATCGGATACTCTATCACCTCGGACTGGCTCAAAGACCACCCCTATCTGAAATTCGCAGAGGGCGCGGATGATACGGGAGTTGTCGTGTCATGGAATACAGAGGGGCCTGGAAACAAAGGGCAGGATAATATCGTCGTGGAGGATGGCGCAATCAGCATCAATCCGATTAACTGGAAACGGGACAGCACGTATGCCGCTGCCGATGAAAACCTTGGAAGCAGGATGTTCAACGCGGATACCGGCTCTTATGAGATCAAAAAGGATCTCGCTGACGCCCAGCTTGATACCGAGCGCGGCGTAGTGATCTGTACGGCCAAAGCCGCCTATACGGACGCTGTGGAGCTTTTTGGGCCAGAGAGTTTTCACAATAACGACTATGCGTTCTATTATGAAAACCTCAGGGAAAATGTAAAACAGAGAGCGGAAAATTATATCGCAGGGGAATAAACCGTGTATATTATGAAAGGGCTGTCTGAAGACAGCCCTTTGCATTTTATTGAATCCTTAAACCCGGTTGTAATTTATCAGACAGCCCTTTAATATAATCTGGCGCTCCTCGTCTGTCAGCTCGCCAAGCGTCATCTCAAAAGCCACTTTCTTGTCCTCTCCTGATGCGCCACCCACGACGTAAGCCTTGATCGTATCAGCCTTCTCCTCCACGGCCTTTCTGATACCCGGTATATAAATGTAGTCCAGATTCTTGAACGGCAGTTCACCTTCCTTGATGATAAACGGAAGCATACCCCAGTTGATGAGGTTCGAGCGGTATCTCTTAGTCGCGTACTCGTGCGCGATGTTCGCCCAGCCGCCAAGCACCTTCTGGCAGCTTGCCGCCTGCTCCCGCGCGGAGCCGTCGCCCGGCTTCACGGCAAAGATCGTGCTTCCGATGCCGGTGTTGCTGCGGTCTGCATCCGGCGTGATCGTCTTCATCACGCGCCATGCCGCCTCGAGCTCCGGGAACTTCTGCACAGGACATGCCGCCTCCTCCCGCGCCTTCTCCGCGACCTGGATCTCCTTGGCCAGCCGCACATAGTTCGGATCCTTGCGCGAGAGTGTAAACTCTGCCAGTCCCAGCGGATTTGAGCGGTAGGAAGAAGTCTCGCCGGAGGGAATCAGCTCGTCTGTCGTCGTCACAGGGTCATGAATCTCGGAAACCACCTTTAACATCAGGTTGTCTGTCAGCGCGACCATCGCCGGCCAGTCCTTGATGTTCGGGCCAAACTTGATTTCAACCGACTCGTCCGCTACACCCTTGGAATCAAAGACGCGGTTCTCGTAAATCTTTTTGTCAAAGAAATAGTTGTATTTTGTAAAATCACCGTCAAAATCCGTCGCCGGCGTGAGATATCCCTTGTTTGCCGCTGTCGCCGCAATCGAGCGCGCATCCATCAGCGCGACGGATGCTATCTGACCGCTCTGCAGCTTAGAGCCCTCGCGGTTCGGGAAGTTTCTTGTGGAGTGGCGGATTGAGAACGCATTGTTTGCAGGTGTGTCCCCCGCGCCAAAGCACGGACCGCAGAACGCCGTCTTTAACACAGCGCCTGTCTGCATCAGTTTCGCCGCGCAGCCATTTTTCACCAACTCCATATAAATCGGCATGGAAGCCGGATAGACACTCAATGTAAACTCGTCCGGCCCGATGCTCGCATTGTCGAGGATATCCGCAGCGGCACAGATGTTCTCAAACCCGCCGCCCGCGCAGCCTGCGATGATTCCCTGTTCCACATACAGCTTTCCGTTCCTCACCTTATCCTTGAGCTTGAAGTCCACCGCGCCGTCCAGACTGACAAGTGCTTTCTTCTCGCAGTCATCGAGAATATCCAGCAGATTTGCATTCAGCTCCTCGATCGTGTAGGTGTTGCTTGGGTGGAACGGCATGGCGATCATCGGTTTTACCTTGCCCAGATCGACCTTGATACAGCCGTCATAGTAAGCGACCTCGCCCGGATTGAGCGCCGCAAAGTCCTCACTTCTGCCATGAAGCTCATAAAACTCCCTGATGGTATCGTCCGTCCTCCATATGGAAGAAAGACAAGTCGTCTCTGTCGTCATGACATCAATACCAATCCTGAAATCCGCGGACAGGGACGACACACCCGGCCCCACGAACTCCATCACTTTATTTTTCACATAGCCGTTTTTGAACACTGCGCCGATAATGGCAAGCGCCACGTCCTGCGGCCCGACGCCCTTAGCCGGTTCACCCTCTAAGTAAACTGCCACAACGCCCGGCATATTGATATCGTATGTCTGGTTCAGAAGCTGCTTGACAAGCTCCGGCCCGCCCTCACCCATCGCCATCGTGCCGAGCGCGCCGTAGCGCGTATGGGAATCTGAGCCGAGAATCATCCTGCCGCCGCCGGCGAGCATCTCCCTTGCATACTGATGGATTACTGCCTGATGAGGCGGTACATAGACGCCGCCGTAACGCTTAGCGCAGGTTAGTCCAAACATATGATCGTCCTCATTGATCGTGCCACCTACCGCGCACAGGGAATTGTGACAGTTGGTCAGCACATACGGCACGGGAAATTTCGTCAGTCCCGACGCGCGCGCTGTCTGTATGATGCCCACAAACGTGATATCATGGGAGGTCAGTTTATCAAACTTAATCTTAAGCTTGTCCATATTGTCGGACGTGTTGTGATTTTTTAATATACCGTAGGCGATTGTTTCCTTAGAGGCCTCCGCCTTGTCCACTTCCCTGCCTGTCTTTGCCCTGATGGCTGCCGCCGCCTCCGTATTGTCCGCAATCAGTTCTGTGCCGTTTACAAGATATGCGCCTGTCTCCAGTAATTGAATCATTTCGTGCACCAATCCTTTCTATAATAAATGAAATAAATGAATCATGCAAATAAATATCTCTACTTATAGCAGAACTCCTAATCCCGACTTGTATCATCATGTGATATTGTTCCATTTTCATATATGATATCACTTGGAAGATCAATAAAATCATTCCAGAAAACGCAAGTCCGGCTTTCGTCAAGATGTACTTGTTCGAAAAGCCCATAAATCGTTTTTAAATCTTCATACCCTTTTATGTTCTTTATGTCTTCTCCAACATCATATAAGCAGTTTCTGCCATCATCAAATACGACATACAACATATAATTTTCAAGTGGTTTTACACTTTTAATTCTAGGGCGTGTTTCAAAAATCATTCCCGCCATTTTTATGGCGTGACATCTGCACGCCCCATTTTGCGTGATATTTGTGTCAAATTCGGGTTACATAGCCCGCTATGCGCCCCTCATTTGGCACAAATCTCCCACAAACTGTGACGCACATCTGACGGAAAGCATTTTTCAAACACGCCCTAGGAATCATCTACTACCCTCCCAATATTATAAAGGTGGTAATTACAGATCCCCTTCCGTCATCTCCATAGTCCGCAAATCAAAAATCCCTATATGCTCACCGTATAAAGCATGGATATGACTTGGTTCATGCTCTTTAGGTTTAAAAAACATTTTAACTACGATTCCATAAAATCTGCTTATTTCAGGCAATTTTACTACCTCCAAACTTTCTGTTGATACAACTATTATATCAGACACCACGACTTTTTCAAGCCATTTATCCGCATCACATAAAGATACCCGCGATCCATCAGCCTATGCTGGCATATTTCCTTTGGAGGCTCATGCAAAAGGTTCTATGATTTGCGCCTCCATGATGACTGCCTCCATCTTGTCATGCGTGACGAAAACCACCGTTTTCCCAGTGGTCTTCTCCTTCACATACGCCAGTACCTGCTCTTTGAGGGCCTCGTCGAGCCCTTTGAACGGCTCGTCAAGAAAAAGCACGTCGTATTCCGCAAGCAGCGCCCGGAGAATGCTCACCCGCCTGCGCATACCGCCCGAGAGCACGCACACCGGCTGCCCCGCACAGCTGCCAAGCCCAATTCTGTCCATCTCTGCAAGGACTGCTGCCATGCTTACAGACGCAGGCATGACGAGTCGGATATTATCTGCGGCTGTCATATTCTCGCACAGCCGTTCCTCCTGAAAAACAGCGCTAAACCGCTTTCCCTCCAATCCGGCCACGCTTCCGCTGTCCACGGCTTCAAGCCCCATAAGGATTCGCAGCAGCGTCGTCTTTCCGGCGCCGGAAGGCGCCATAATACAGGTAGTGGCGGCGCCTTTGATTGTCAGATTCAAACCGTCAAATACCACTTTATCGCCAAACGATTTTGATAAGTTTCTGATACAGATATCTTCCATTTTACATATACCATTTTTATTCCTTCTTATCAGGCACTATGGCATCACCCATACACATACTTCCCCCAGTACGCAAGCCCCGACGCGTCAAACCCGGTCACGGCCTTTGTCGGCCTGCTGTTCTCGAAATCCCAGCATGGATGGACGATGCCGGCTGCAACAAGCGCATCGGCCTCCTCCTCCGACAGACGCACCGCTTCCTTCAGCTCGTTCTGCAGGTTGTCAAACCGGACAAACTCCCAGCTTCCCTTTCTCTCCTCTGCGGGCACACCTGAAACCTCCCCTGTGTACGGCTCCGGGCTAAACACAGGCCAGCCGTCCACAAAAAACATGCGGCGTACTATCATATAGTGCATCCTGTAGCTGTACCTGTCCTCCCGTTCATCGTAATCCCGGTAAATCTGTGCACCGTCGCGGACATGATGTACAAAAAAGTAAGCGTCTATGTTCGGATCATAAAATGGCACACCATGTCCCGGCCCCCGAAATCCGGCCCAAGTCCACTCTTTGTTGTCATCGGAAGCATTTGGAGCTGCCGCTGGAAACCTGTAACTTCCCGCAAGCTTCTCTCCCATGCTCTCCTCGACCAGAGAGCGCCCATCACGATCCACATACGGCCCTGTCACCGCCTTGCTTCGTCCTACACGAATATCATACGTATCGCCCAGCCAGCCATAGGACTGGAACAGATAGAAGTACCCAGACTCTGGCACATAGATGGCAGAGGCCCCCTCCGGCCCGTCGATCGGCGGGTTGGGACGCCTGCGCGAGATACACTGTCCCAGATTCTTTGCATTTCCATCAAGCGCAAGGCCCGTCGCCGCGTCCAGCTCCTTGATATAGATGCCCCCGAAAAAAGAGCCATAGACCAGAAAGCTTCTCTCCCCGTCCCACACAACATGCGCGTCAATCGCATTGGGATACGTGTCGTCCGTTCCCCACGTGTCGGCACCCACGCCCCTATTCTCAAACGGCCCCAGCGGGTGCTTTGCCACGGCGAGCCATATGCGGGATTCCGAACTGCCAAAGCACCTGGTCGCCGAATAGTACATGCGGTATTCGTCTCCCACATGCTCCACATAGGGCGCCCAGAAATTAAACGTCGGTGCAAACTCCCCGTTATCCCGCCCCTCGCTTATGGCATGCTCAGACAAAACCGTTCCTTCATATTTGAAATGCACCAGATCATCTGAGCTGCGCACAGGGATCCCGATCTTGTCCTGCAACCCCCAGGAAGGCATGTATACATCCGTGGAGTAGGAATAATATTTCCCGGTAACGGAATCCCACATCATCGAAGGGTCGTGAGAACCAAGTGCGGCATTCCTTTCTATATTATTATCATTTAACCTTAATATTCCGTTCATTTTTTACCCTTTCCGGCCAGCGTTCCTGTCCCGGCCTGCCGCGCTTTCAATTTCACATTACCCACAGTGCAGCGTTGCAATCAAGTTCCCATTGCTTTGAAACTCAGCCCTTATCAACTATAGCCGGCAGGTTCAACGCGCTGCTAAAGCCATTCATCCGACGCTGCCCACAATTCCACATCCTGCTTATAGTGATGTTCCGAAAACATCGCGCGATAAATGGCGTCCAAATCATCAATCGACGCCATGTCCTCTGTTGACGCCGCGTTCCTTGTCCCACTGTAAAAATCATACAGCAGAACGCTGTAGGTCACACCAAACAGCCTTGAACCCAGTGTTGTCATCAAACATTTGTTCTGAACATAAAACGAAATCCGCTTTTCCCGTATCCGGCGCTCCCTCGCATCAGCCGCAAATGCCACGGCCTCCGACTCAATAAAAAATCCCCTGAGTGCGGGATACCTCGCGGAGAGCGTAGCGCCGACCAGATGAAAAAACGAATGGCCGATGCCTGTGCCGCGGTACTCCTTCAACACGGCCAGATAATCCAGCAATCCGTACCGCAGCCCGTTCGGGACAATAAATGTCGCATACCCCCGCAGTTCGCCGCCATCTTTTTCGTTATCATATAGGCCATACGCACAGCACAGCCCTGTTTTGATCATATATAAAATACGGTCGAGCGGTTTAAGCTCGTCCTGTGGAAAGTCTGCCACCATATAGCGCTGATAAATCGCTGTCATCTGCTCCTCTGAAAGTTCTCTCATTTCCATATTCGTTCACCATTACATATACGAGCCTTCCGGCCCACAATTCCCTGTCTCCCTAAATCTGCCTCGTTCAAACCACAAACAAAAGGCCTAAAAACTTTTACAATAACACCAATACTTTTCCTGCTCTCTTCCCCCTATTCCAATTCCATGCACAAAACCGGGATCTAAAAAAATAATTTGTCCGTTTTCCAAAATAATTTTTGCGGCAGCACATTTTTTTTCTGTGCCATCTTTAAGCGCTATTTCCTTTACTGTATTATTCGCAAGCATTGAAGAAACCAAAACCAACTCAATAACAGATGATTTGACCTTGATCATATCTTCATCACTCTCAAATTGATATCGTATATCTGAAACTTCTTCTATTTTTAACCGGCTATATTGTTCAATCGATTCAAACTCTAATAAAATATCCTCAAATTCTAAATAAATCCATCTCAGATCAGGTGTAAATTCACGCTGCTCCTCGAATAAATATACAAAACCAACCGTATAAATATCCGTAAGCCGTTTTCCAATTATTTCCTGTAACATTTTACCTCCCTAACCTGTGCCCATTCTTTCCGCTTATGCATGAACCTTTTTGCTTCAGTGCTTTATGGGCATCGCATTGCACCTTTTGGCAATCCTGCGCGCCAGAAACAGCACAAGCTTCTCAAAAAAAAGGCTTGCCGCCACAATCACCAGCGTCCATGCAAACAGATCCGGGGTGTCCAGGTACACTTTTGCCTGCTGCAGACGCTCCCCGATCGAGCCTTTTGGAATGCCGATCACCTCTGCGGCCGCACCCGCTTTCCAGCTCATTCCGAGCGCCACACTGCACGCGGAATAAAAAAAAGGCATGACCTGCGGCAGATAGATGTAGCGCATCACGCGAAATCCAGGAATGCGAAACACCTGTGCCATCTCCAGAAGCGCCCGGTCCACATTCCGGATACCGTCGAGCACGCTTGTGTAAATAATCGGCAGCACCATCAGAAATGAGATGAACACAGAAAGGTTTTGCGACGAGAACCAGATCAGTGCAAGTATGATAAACGACGCGACCGGCACAGACCTCACCGCCAGCATCAGAGGCGTCAAAAGCTCGCGAAACCTGACAAATCGCGACGCAGCCGCCGCCAGCAAAACTCCCGCCACAGCGGCCAGGAAAAAGCCCGCCGCGATGCGTGACAGCGTGAACAAAACCGCTTTCCAGAATGCCGCTGTCAGCATCAGCTGTCCAAGCCTGCCCAATACCCTGAACGGCGATACCAGCAGGATCTCGCTGTCCAGCCGCATGCTGATAAGCTGCCATACGATGAGCCAGAACAGGACCGACCATAGACGAATTTCATGTTTTTCTTTCATATTCCATCATCGCGCAACATCAATTACTTGTGCGCATAATAAAAATCATCGCCCGGAAGTTTTCCGCCTACCGCTTTTGGATTCTGCTCCAGCAGCACCGCGAGATATCCCGAGAGTTTCTGTTTCATCTCTTCGCCCATGATAAACACAATATTGCAGTCCGGCACAGCCTTGACGGCAACCGCTGCCGGAACAATATCATACTTTTCGATCAACGCCGCCGCGTCCTCCACATTTTCGTTGACAAATTTTACCGAAGCCTCATAATGCTCCATAAACGCCTCGACCGCTGCCGGGTTCGACTCCACAAACCCCTTTCGCGCCACGACCACGCCTGTCAGGAGCGAGGACTCCACGCCCAGCTTATCCCACTCCTCTGTCAGATCCAGCGCCACCCGGATCTTGTCGCTCTTGGTCTGCGCCGTTGTCACGAAAGGCTGCGGCAGCATCGCGATCGCATTCTCCTCCGCCATCAGTGCCGACAGGCACTCCGCATGTTCGCTCTTCCACTCAATCGACAGGTCCTTTTCGGGATCAATGCCGTTTTGTTCTAGGATAAAATTCAACGCGTACTCCGGCGTCGCACCTTTTCCGCTGGCATAGATCGTCTTTCCCTTCAAGTCGCTGATGTCCGATACCGTATCGCCGCTCTCCACGATATAGATGACGCCCAGCGTGTTGACCGCAAGCACCTCCACTTTGCCTTCTGTATTGTTGTACAGCACTGATGCCAGGTTTGCGGGCACTGCAGCGATATCGACCTGCCCCTGCACCAGTTTCGGCGTCACCTCATCGACTGCTGCCACAATCTCAAAATGATAGTTATTGTCCGCAAGACTGCCGGAATCCACCTTGTCCATAAAATCAACCATTCCCATAGCGGTCGGGCCCTTCAATGCAGCGACATTGACCGTCACAGGTTCTGCCACGGCCTGTGTCTGTTTTTTCGCGCCGCAGCCTGCCACCAGCGCTGCACAAAGCACCAAAAAAGCCAGTATCCTTGTCAGTTTTTTCATAATCTCCTCCACTTTATATTGCTACCCTTATCTTACATATTTATTGTAAAACTCCTCGACGCGCAGCGGCTTGTCAAAATAGTACCCCTGCAGCAGCTCTGCGCCTGCCTCGTTTACGATTCCCATAATCGTCGTGTTCTCAACCCCCTCCGCGCAGACAATGATGCCCACATTGTTGCAGAAGGAAATGATAAACTCGATCAGCTTTCTCTCCTTTTCCGTGCCAACCACTGATTTGATCATCGTGTGGTCCAGCTTGACAATATCTGTCGGGATATCCTTGAGCACCGCAAGCGACGCGTAACCTGTGCCAAAATCGTCAAGCGCGATGCTGATTCCCCGGTCCTTGAACTTCTGCAGCCGCTCTGACAGCTCATCTATACGCCCAATCCGGCAGCTCTCCGTAAGCTCCAGCACCAAACGCTTCGGCGCGATGCCGTACTCCTTTAATTTCCTTTCTGTATAATCAACCAGCTCGTCATCGTGAAGCTGTATGTAGGAGACGTTGACATGAACCTTCTCGATCGGATTGTCACCCCGATCCTCCCAGTCCCTAAGATCCCGCAGCACCTGGTCGATAATCCATTTTCCCACCGGAATGATGTAAGCTGTGTCCTCCAGAACCGGAATAAACTCCATCGGCCCGATTCCTGGAAAACGCGCATCATTCCAGCGAAGGAGTGTCTCACAGCTCGTCCCTTTTCCCGTCCTGGAATCGATGATTGGCTGCATCACGATGGAAAATCCCCTGAAATTGTCGTTTACGCTCTCGCGCATGGCGTCCCTTAGGCTTAACAGCCTGGTTTTTTTCAAGTGCATTTCCTCCGTGTAATAAGATATACCCGTAATACCAGTATTCTTCGCATTTTCCAGTGCCACAAGCATATTGCTCATAATCTGGTCAATGTACTTGCCGTTTTGCGGAAACAACACTGCACCTGCCCGGAAATCCAGATGAACTTGCCCCCGCTCGACTCCGAGTGTGACAAACGCCTGCTGAATCTTCTCGATTTCCCTCTCCACATCCGCACTCGTTCCGCCCTCAATCAGAAGCGCAAAATCCGAACCGTCCATGCGGTAGATGCGCGTCCCCTGCGACCTGACCGCCAGCATTTTGTGCGCAATCGCATAGAGCGTCTTGTCTCCATATGAATATCCATGCTCGTCATTGATGCGTTTAAAATTGTTCAGTCCGATAACGACTGCCGCGCCATTTTTGTTATTGTAAAGCAAATTCTCCGTGTCCTTACGAAACTCCTGGAGTGTCCAAAGCCCTGTCACCGGGTCAATCTTATTGCGTACACCCATATTGGTGACAAACCCCGCAAAGAAGTCCATCCTGCCCTCATCGTCATAGGTCATGTACCCCTTACAGTTTACCCACACATAATCGCCCTCGGCATTCATAATCCTGTACTCCACATCATGGTACGCGCTGACATGGTTTGCCATATCCTCAAAGTCTTTGAGATATGCCGCCTTGTCGTCCGGATGAATCCGCTTTAACCACTCTATATCAGCCGGATTTAATATCTCGCTCTCCAGTCCGAAGTACTCCACCGCCCCCTTTGACCACCGCGCTGTATTTTCCTTCATATTGCTTGCGAAGAAAAATGTCCTGTTTGACGACTGCGCCAATACGTCAAACAATTTTGAATCGTACCTATTCATTATGCTATCAACTTCCATAGCCCTCATCCTCTTTAAAACTCAGGGTGCTCCTAGAATCGCAGGCCCCAGGCGCTCCCCAGACGGTAACATTCCAATCCGCATCTCCCATTGCACAGAATCGTTACACTTCCTACTTAATACATGTATACAGCGATACGATTCTATTATACCGTATAACTGCATTAAACTCAATCGAGTAAATGCAATTTTCTTGATTTTTTATTCCGTAAAATAAGGCTGGCGCAACCATATCAGACCATTCATTGGAAATTTCTTCCTGTTTAAAGACAGATCTTTGTGTGCATGTGCCCGTTCTGGGATTGAAACTCCTTATAATAGCATTTTTACAACTAGCACAATTATGAAAATCCATATTGCCATAATCGGAATGGCATAATACCATTTTTTTGGCTTCCCGCTTTCCCACATGCCTTCTGCTTGCCGGCGATTTCGTTCAAGCACCTCCCTGGGGATGAACCGGACTGTCAAGGCGATCAGTACTGGCAACAATATCACATCATCCAAATATCCCAGAACGGGAATAAAATCAGGGATTAAATCAATCGGAGAAAGTGCATAGCCCACTGTGATTCCTGCCAGAATTTTCGCCAGAAGCGGCGTGTCTTTATCTCTTAACGCCAGAAATAACGTGGGAATGTCTGTTTTTAATTTCTTTGCTCTTGTCTTTAAATCCATTGCATCCTCTCCACCCAAAACTTGACCGATTGATTTGATTATAAAATATTCATTATTCTCCCGAACTATCACGCACTATTTTCTCAAAATGCTGGTAATCCTTACTGTTTTTCCACGCCCCGCCCCATGTAAATCCGTGCTCTGCAAACAGCCTGTAGCACAGATCATTTTGATCGATTTTATATGGAAAATCCGCACTGCGATCCGCATAAGGCACTGCATTGTCAGGCGAAACCAGCTCTTTACCGCCCCTTGTCCGCACATACGGATTGTACAGGGGATTGATGTCGATGGCACAGCCATAAGCATGGTTGGAGAGCTTTGCAGTCCCTGACACTGGCCTGTAGTTAAAGCAGGATGTATTGTTGTCCGCCATCGATGCCTCGTCGTCCGCGCCGTATTCGTCTATGAGACAAATCCTTTCAATCGGATACTGGCTCTCATACAGTTCATAAAAAATATCAACCAGATCCTGTGCGATTGCCTGATTGCAGATTAATTCCCCCTGCTGGATCGTCCCCTCAAAATCATAGTGAAGAACATGGACGTACCTAAGCTCCTCATAGGAAATCTGCAGGGGTTCTTCCGTGTCTGGATAGGAACCTCCTGTAATGCGTGCTTTGATGTCCTCTGTGAGGTTTGTGTAGTAAAAACTGGTGTTTTCCATTTCTGACAGTCCGCTGATGCCTTCTTTTGTCACTGTTTCCTCTGGCCCTGTCTCTTCTCCACCTGTTTCCTTTCCCCCTGTTTCTTCTCCGCCTGTTTCCTTTGTCACTATTTCCTCTACACCTATTTCCTTTACCCCTGTTTCTTCTCCGCCTGTTTCCTTTGTCACTATTTCCTCTGCACCTGTTTCCTTTACCCCTGTTTCTTTTGTCACTATTTCCTTTGCACCTGTTTCCTCTGGACCTGTCCCTTCTGACTTTGTTTCTCCTGCGGCTGTTTCCTCCGTCATGATGTAGACGCCAGCACTCCCTTCCTCTGTCTGAACCACATCCTTCTCTCGCTCTCTGGACAGTTCTATTTCTGATGCGTCTGCTAGAGCCCCACCCTTCTGACACCCTGTCAAAAAATATCCCATTGCCAGAGCCAGCAAAACAGTCTTCATTTTTCCCTTCATCACCGCATACCTCCAATACACTTATTTCATCACACAAAACGCACAATGTCAAATCTAATTGCCTGATACATGTTTGAAAAATGCGCTAGGGCGTGTTTGTTGTGTTTTATATAGAACTCTCATTTACAATGGCAGCACGACAACAAACGCCATTCCGTCGTCCTCGCATACGGCAAAAATCTCTCCGTCCAGCCTGTGCATGATTTCGCGGCAGATATAGAGCCCCAGCCCGTTTCCTTGCTGCCCTCTTGTATTTTCGCCGCGGAAAAAGCTGTCGAACAGGTGCACAAACTCTTTCTGGGTGACAGGCTCCCCGGTGTTGAATACACGGATCAGCTGGCAATAATCCTCCTCATAAAATGAAACCTGTATCCTGCGGCAGTCCCCGTACTTAAATGCATTCTCAAACAGATTCCCAAAAACCTCCCGCAGACGGTGGATATCCCCCTGGAAAATGCGATTCTGATAGGTGCCGATTGTCAGTTCGCACTTGCGCAGCGCACATTTTTCCCCATAGACTGACGCGACCCATCCCATGAGCTCTTTTAGGTAAAATTCTCCTTTTTCAATTTCAATCTGCACGATGTCCTCTTTTGATGCCCGAATAATCTCGCTGACAAAGTTCTTGATCTGTACCGTTTTCTCCCCAATTTGCCTGTACGCGTTGTGCCCCCAGATTTGATTGAATAAAAAATCCTTGTCCAGCGTCTTTCCAGGATTCTCAGCCAGCAATAGCAGCAGTTCATATTCCTTCACATTAAGCTCTACTGGAAGCTTATTTCTGTATACTTTACGCGCCGACTTATCAATTGTGAGACTGCCCGAATGCAGAATATCCTTTTGGGCCAGTGCGCCGTAGGTTCGCGCAAAGAGGGAGCCGATCTTTGCCGCTAGCAGATCTAAATCAACCGGCTTCTCAATATAGTCGTCTGCACCCAACCGGAAACCGTTGAGTTGGTCCTCCTTTCCGACGCGTGCACTGATAATCAGAACGGGTACACTGCCGCATCTGCGCACTTCCCTGCACACTGCAAAACCATCCATACCAGCGTGATATCCAGAAGCAGCATTTTTACCGGTTCTTTTTGCAGACAGTCGAGTGCCTCCTCTCCCGAGGCCGCCCAGTATACCGTATATCCAGCCTTTTCCATATAAACCCGCAAAAGTTCCGCAAGTTCTGCCTCATCCTCAACCAGCAAAATATCAACCATCCTTTTCCCCCTCCATATCATACAGATAAACTCCCGGAATCTTTAAGCCATATTTTATGCAGCTTTAAACATGCCGCTCTTTGGCATTCATCCAAACGAAGCTTAGAAGTTTTAAGAAGGTGCCTTATACCGCCTTAAAACTTCTAAGCTTCGTTTTTACCACCCGAGCCGCATCAGCCAGTTATTCAGCTCCCGCTCGCGTTCCCTCGCGGTGTCATCTGTGAATTTTCCTAGATGCATCTCGTCCCGGATATTTCCGTCCTCAATATAACATATCCGCTCGCAGCGCGATGCGACCTTTACATCATGTGTCACCATCATAATCGTCGTGCCCTCCTCGTTGAGCCTGTTGAGCTCCTTCATAACCTCTCTGGAATTTTGCTTGTTCAAAGCTCCAGTCGGCTCGTCAGCAAAGATAATCTGGGGGTTGTTGATCATGCTCCGCGCAATGCACGCCCGCTGCAACTGCCCGCCGGATACCTCGCTGATATCATTATCCGCCACCTCACTGATGCCAAGCTTTGCCATCAGCACCTTTGCGCGCTCATTGATCTCCCCGCGCTTTTCCTTTCCCGAAGCTGACTGGTAAGCCGGCAATACTATATTATCATAGATGGAGAGATTTTTCAGCATATACATCTGCTGAAAAACAAATTCCATACGCCTAAGACGCAAATCACTCACCTGGTTGGCGGACAGTCTGGTCATCTCCTCACCGAAAAACATAACAGAACCCGCAGTGGCGCTATCCATACCGCTGACTGTGTAAAGGAGTGTCGTCTTACCAGAACCCGAAGGTCCCATAACGCCGACCATCTCGCCCTCCTCAATCTCCATATTAACATTCCTAAGTACATTATTCTGCCGTTTATTTACAATATATGTTTTACACAAGTCCGTCACTTTCAATGCATTCATATTCACAACTCTCCTTCTTAATTGTATCGTATTATCAATAAATCATATCCATTATCCTGAATTATTCACGGAATAACAGCATTAACTGCTG
>CAJUQZ010000050.1:0-5896 GCA_910588755.1 uncultured Lachnospiraceae bacterium
CTATTTTTTAGCCGGTGCAATGCCCGTTAGGTCAGCCGAAAGGCTGAACTGTTACTATGCATAGGCAGAAAGCGGATAAGTCCTTTACAATATTGAAAAATCACAATATAATGATACTGAGTAGGTTTTTCGATAGAAAGTGGAGGGTGAGTCATTATGAAAAGGAGCAATGTAAAAAACAATGTATTCTCTATAGCTGCCGTCGTCGTGCTTGTGATGACAGGCTGCCAGTCAGATGCTGGCAGCGCAGAGACCGAGGCGCTAAAGGAGCAGATTGCGCGCCTAGAACAGCAGATATCCGAGCTAGAACAGCAGCAGTCGGCAGCAGGAAACAACACAGCGCAAGGTGCAGATCCAGCCGCAGCTGATAATAACAGCGGTTTGCAGGCGGGTGCGGATGCAGGCACTGAGAACAGTCAGCAGCCGCAAAATGACACAAGCGTCGGCAATAGCCAGCAAACACAAAATGACACAAGTGTCGGCAATAGCCAGCAAACACAAAATGACACAAGTGTCGGAAATGTCCAGCAACTGCCACAAGACAATGCGGTTGCAGCAAATAACCAACAGTCGCAAAGTAACACAACAGATGGAAATAACGGAAATTTTCATTCACCCGGACATGATGAGGGGGAGTACCACAATCAGTCCCATTACACTGGAGACAGCAGTGCCACAGTGCAGCAGGGGACCTCGATAGATGAGCTGACCACATATACAATGGATGAGCTAAGTGTGCTGGTGGACGCATTTGTGGCAAAGGCAGTGTCGGCGGTGCCAAGCGGGCAGGCCGCGCAGGATATGGAACAGTTTTTTGCCCTGAAGCAGGAGGAGAAACAGATCGACGACGCGCTTGACAGGCATGAGGATGAGTTGGAATACCTTTATAAAAAGGGTTCCCTCACACGGGATGAATATAAACAGCTGGATCATAAACTGGAGCTTCTGGAGGATCAGCTGGATGATATTGAGGATCAGCTAGAATATGTTTTCGGGATAGAGGATTAAAAAAGGAATACGTTTTGGGGATTGAGGATTATAATAGAATACGTTATTGAAATTGAGGATTAAAGAAGAATACGTTATTGGGATTGAGGAGCAGGAAAGGATGCTGTATTGAAACCAGATGAACGCAAAGTCTGGGAGTTGCAGGAGTGAGCACAGGCACATATCAGGAAAACCCACGGCATGAAACGATGTCGTGGGTTTTGTGGTTAATTGGTTACATGGATTTCTCAAACACAGGTATCCATTCGAGCGGTGCAGCGCAGATGATTGTCTGGCCGCCCTCGTAGGTCTGGCCGTCCGCGATATTTTTCCAGCGGCCAGCCGGCAGGTAGACTTTGCGCTCACGCTGTCCTAGCTGAAGGATTGGGGCGACGAGGTACTGACTGCCAAACATGTACTGGTCTTCTACTTCCCAGCAGTGCGTATCATCTGGATATTCGTAGAACATTGTCCGCAAAAGTGGTGCGCCGGTCTTTGCCGCCTCATGCATGAGCGTTTCAATGTAGGGCTTGATGGAAAGCCTTAGCTCCAGCTGTTTTTTCATGATTGCAAAGGCTTCATCACCGTAGCTCCACAGTTCATTGGGCTGTCCGGTATACAGGCTTCCGCCGCCCCACTCCTTGTCGGAGAGCGGTGGGATATCGTGGGGCCCGCGGTCGCCGTGCATGCGTAGGACGGGGCTGAACACAGCAAACTCGAACCAGCGCAGCAAAAGCTCGCGAAAGTCTGTATCCGCCACATCGTCCGTCATGAACCCGCCAATGTCGGTTGTCCACCAGGGGATTCCGGCAAGTCCCATATTGAGCCCGGCACTGATCTGGTCCTGCAGGGATTCAAAGGTGCTAGGAACATCACCTGACCAGAGGAGGGCTGCATATTTCTGACTGCCAGCCCAGCCGCAGCGCGCAAGGGAGGGCACCCCGATCTGATCGTAAAAGGTCTTTACATAGAGCTTGGGATAGAGATTGCTGACTTCCAGTGCTGTCCCAAGCTGATATCTGTAATTCTCAAAGTCATATGCGCCATAGTCCGGCTCGGCGTTGTCCAGCCAGAACATGTCGATGCCGTAATCATAGTAATTTTTCCTGCATTTTTCCCACAGATATTCCTGCGCCTCGGGGTTGGTGAGGTCGATGGTCAGGCAGTCGCCCTGAAATTCGTAGGTCTGGTTGCTGCCGTGCTCTGTCTGGATCAGAAGTCCGCGCTCCTGCATTTCCCAGAAATTTTCGCTCTTTTTATCGACAGTGGGCCACACGGAAACGACAACTTTTGTGCCCATAGCGTGCAACTCGTCGCACATGGCTTTTGGATCGGGCCAGTAGTCTTTGTCAAATTTCCAGTCGCCCTGCCTGGTCCAGTGAAAGAAGTCAATGACAATTACGTCAAGGGGGATGCCAAGCTCCTTGTATTTTCGCGCCACGCCAAGCACTTCCTCCTGTGTCCGGTAGCGCAGTTTACACTGCCACAGACCAAGCAGCTCTTTTGGCATCACGGGTGTTCTTCCGGTCACCTCCGTGTAATTTTCAAGGATTCTAGATGGGGTGTCATCTGCGGTGATCCAGTAGTCCAACTGTTTGGAAGCTTTTGCTTCCCACTCGGTATAGTTTTTGCCAAACACCACATTTCCAACGCCCGGATGGTTCCATAAAAAGCCGTAGCCAAGGCTGGACACGGCAAATGGAATTGAGATCTGCGAGTTGCGCTGTGCAAGTTCGAGTGTACAGCCCTTTAGGTCAAGGCAGGACTGCTGGTACTGTCCCATACCATAGATCTTCTCGCCGTTATTGCTCTCAAAGCGCGCTTTCATCGCATAGTCACCGCCAGTGAGCGCCTTGTACTCCCGCCCGCGGATCTTGAGACACCGGCTTTCAGGGCAGGTTGGATGGTCATAATCCCTGTGGTATTCCTTGAGAATCTTTTTGCCGTCGCGGTAGAAAGTCATGATGCCCACGTTGTCTATATCAAC
The DNA here is from genome assembly GCA_910588755.1 of uncultured Lachnospiraceae bacterium. Lineage (GTDB taxonomy): Bacteria > Bacillota > Clostridia > Lachnospirales > Lachnospiraceae > COE1. The sequence continues at coordinate 2,975 of CAJUQZ010000050.1, forward strand.
GCGCAGCCGCCCGTTTGTGATGGAGGCGCCAGTGCGTCCGTCGTTGCTGATTTCGATGGAGACATCGGCGGCGGTGTCAGGTATAGGTTCCATGAGCGCCCAGTTGTTTCCTGTGAAAGCGGGATATTTTGTGGCGCGTATGCGCAGTGCGTTTTTGCCCCACGGTGTGATCTGTACAGTTTCGTACTGGTGTTTCCAGCGCAGGGATTCGTTTTCATTCCAGAATTTCATTTGGTGATTCCTCCGTTTCGTGATGATAGGGAACTGTAGAAAAATATTGGACACATTTTAACTTTTCCAGCAGTTTTTGGTAGTGCGTCATAATTGTATTATATTAACTTGCAATATAAAATTCTTTAACAATATTTACAATTGATTGTACAATATTGATATTATATGGATTTGTGCCTTTTATGCACACGGGAGTCCAAATGAAAAATGTCTGCAAAGGCTGACGGACGCCCGGTGCAGCGGTCAGATTTTCAAGACTCCCAAATTGATTTTTGTTGTAAGCATACACTATAGATGATATAATGTATAGAAATTTATTGTTAAATTTGGCGCGATGTTAATATTGTTTCTGAAGATCATGGGGAGGTATCAGAAGATGGAGAGAAGAATTATTTTGGGTGAGAAGGCGGTTATCTTATCATGCGATACACAGGAAAATAAAGTTAGGAATGATTGATGCCAAATGGTGAGAAAAGTACCAACACAAAACAGTTCCCATCTTCGCGAGACGACGCCGCACGGGAACGCGCTGTTTCCGCTGATGCTGTATGATGTCTCGCCTGATCCGTCCTTTGAGGAGCGCATTGGCTGTCACTGGCATGAGGAGGTTGAGTTTCTCGTCATCACAAAGGGGGAGGCACTGGCTCATCTGGGCGGTGAGGTCTGGCCAGTGCAGGAGAATACCATCTGTATTATTCCCTCCAACCATTTGCACCTCCTAACCTGTGAACTGGGCAGACGGCTGGATTTTTTTGCAGTTGTCTTTCATCTGGATTTTCTGCGCGGTATGGGGAATGATATTGTCCAGAAGAAATATATGGACACCTGGTTGTCCGGCACAGCGGCCTGCCATGTCATCAATCCTGTGGCGGCATGGGAGAGGCAGCTGCTTGAATGCCTTTGTGGCATCCGGGAAGCATTTGGCGCAAAGGAGTATGCGTACGAGCTGTTTATTAAGATCCGTCTGCTCGAGGCGCTGCATCTGCTTGTGACCAACACAGCACATGGGCAGCATGCCGCGGAACAAGCCTGCGACCATCGCACTGTGACAGTGAAGGCCATGATGGAGTATCTGCGCAAAAATTATGCCAATGACATTTCACTGGTGCAGCTGGAAAAAGAGTTTGGACTGAGCAGGGGGCATATATGCCGACTGTTTAAGTCTATCACAAACATGACACCGTTTTCCTACTTAAATTATTATAGGATCAACCAGAGTGTGGATTTGCTGGAGCACTCTGACGATGAGATCAGTGTGGTGGCGACGCAATCAGGCTTTAACAATATTAGTTACTATAACCGGACATTCCGGAAATATATGCATATGACACCCTCGGAATTTCGTAGGCGTTGTCAGGAACAGGAGTAGCAGTGAACTGGAATAAAAACGATTTGAATGAAAATTATTTTATAGAAGGCCTGCAGGGCGCAGGCAAGACGACTTTTGTACAAAATCTCTCACAAAAACTTGAGACGTACACGGTTTTCAGGGAGGGGGATTACTCTCCTGTCGAGTTGGCGTGGTGCGCCTATGTCACACAGGAGCAGTATCATCAGATATTGGCAGATTACCCTTCACTGGAGACCGAGATCAGGGAGAAAACGGTCACGGAGGGTGCACATAAGATTATTATGTACACCCAAATTTTGACAGATCTTCCCGATTTTCACAGAAATCTCGAAAAGTATGAGATCTACAATGGAAATCTGGACAGGGCAGCTTTTGAGCGTGTGGTTTTTGAACGCTTTGGGAGATGGCAGGGAACAAACCAGATTTTTGAGTGCTCCATATTCCAGAACATCATTGAGAACCAAATGTTGTATCTTATGATGGACGATGATGGGATTGTGGATTTTTATGGGAGACTGGCGCGTGTTCTTGCGGATAAAAAGTATCGGATCATTTATCTGAATGTGGCAGATATTCCCGGTACGATCGGGGTGATTAAGAAGGAGCGGTCTGACGAAAATGGAAATGAGCTGTGGTTTCCTATGATGTGCCGCTTTCTGGAAGAATCGCCTTATGGCAAGGCGCATGCCCTGACGGGCATGGAGGGACTGATCAGGCATTTGGAGCGCCGCAGGGCGCTGGAGCTTCGTATTCTGGATGAGATTTTTGCGGACAGGTCAGTTCTTGTCAAGTCAAAGGAATATGATTTAGAGGATTTTTTGTGATCAAATGTTCTATTATAGGACATAGCTCTCTCATATCAGTTAATCACCGGTGTTTCCCTGCGGTACGTGAGTGGGGTGACGCCGGTTTTTTCTTTGAAGAGCCGGATAAAATGGTTGGTGTTCTCGATGCCGACCATTTGGCTGATATCTACAATCTTTTCATCCGTGGAGAGCAAAAGCTCCTTGGCCTTTTCGATGCGGACTTTGTTCAGGTACTGTATGGGCGTGTACTCATAATACTTGGCGAACTCGCGGCACAGGCGGTACTTGTTGACACCGTATTCGAGGGCGAGCTCGTCGAGGGAGTAGGGCTCCTGATAGGCCGTGGAAAAACGGTGGTGCATATCAGTGATGTAGGCGGGAATATGGTAGGAACCCGTCTGCTCGAATGCACGTACGAGATAGAGTTGTGTGAAAAGGGCGACCAGGTCTCGCGAGCGCATCATGCCGTGGATTTCCGTGTCTATATTGTTTCTCAACACCTGTTCCCAGGCTTCCAGAGCATCGGAATATTTG
>CAJUQZ010000050.1:5906-14902 GCA_910588755.1 uncultured Lachnospiraceae bacterium
TAGATCAGATTCCCCAACTTCTGTATTTTCAGCAGATAACTTTCCAGAACGACGGTACTCACAAAGCAGATCGTGTAGTTCCAGATATTGTGCTGGCAGACCAGCTTGTGGTTCTGGCGGCAGTCGATGACCGCGAGGGTGCCTTTGACCAGGTCATATCCCGCATGGATTCCTTCGGCGTTTTCGCAGTACAGCTTTCCGGCCCCGCTCGTCGTGTGTACGAGGCAGATCGCGTCGAGGTTTGCCGCTTCATAGGAGAACGGCGACGTGACGGATACGCTTTTGTGGCACAGCTCGTAGGGAAGAGTGCCGCAGAAATCGTAATCCCTGCTGTACGCGTTTTCAAAATAGTCGGACAGGGAGAAGCGGTTGCTCGTCTCGGACGAGATCAGACAGCTGAAGAACTCGGTGGAAAATAATTTTTGCGGCATAAGTCATACTCCTTTGAAAATGAATCTGGTGTGTATGGCGGCTGTTTTGAAACAAACGAATGGTTGTAATGACCAAGTGGCATTTTCTGATGCACAGTACATATAAAAGAATTAGGCTCATTATAAAGCTAAATTTGAGAAAAATCAAGAAAAGAAAGCAAATAGAAATATAAGAATATTAAGCGCAAGAAAGTATGATTAATTTTAGAGTAAAATTAAAAGTATAGTATTGAATTAGCTGATTTTAAGTTAACACACGCAGGCGCATTAGATATTTTATATAAAAATATTTGATTGGAATTGGTAAATATGAAAAAATGACGAAAATATGCAATAATTGAATATAAAATTCAATTTTATGTAGTGATTAAATATAAAAATTAATTTAAACTAAAATCAAGTTAACAAACGAGCTAACTTAACTAAAAACAAGGTTTCAAAAAGGGAGGTTTCATCAATGAAATTAAAGAGATTTATGGCACTTGGTATGGCTGCGGTTATGACAATGTCTCTCACGGCATGCGGTGGTTCTGACGACAAACCATCAGACAGCGCTTCGTCTAACAACAATGCATCGACAGACAACAGCGCTTCGACGGACAATAACACAACGGCAGACAACGACACAGCAGCGGACAGCAATGCAGGCGCATCGACAGGCGGACTTACATATGCAGGCATCAAGCTCGGCGAGGACTACACAGACCTCACGACAACCATCAAGTGGATGCATCACAAGACAGACCGCGAGGAGGATGGCACGATTCAGGCTTATATCGATGAGTTCAACAAGGCATATCCCAATATCACGGTTGAGCATGAGGGAATTACAGACTATGCTCAGACAGCGCTGTTAAGACTTCCGACAGGCGACTGGGGCGATATCATGTTCATTCCTTCGATCGACATGGTTGACCTCGAGACATACTTCATTCCTTATGGTTCTGTGTCAGAGATGTCAGATCTTGTAAACTTTGCAGATCAGTGGAAGTATCAGGATCAGTGCTACGGTATTGGATACATGGCAAATGCACAGGGGCTTCTTTATAATAAGAAAGTATTTGCTGACGCAGGTATCACGGAACTACCGAAAACCCCGGATGAGTTTATCGCAGACCTGCAGCTCATCAAGGACAACACAGACGCGATCCCTCTTTACACAAACTATGCGGCAGGCTGGACAATGGGCGGCGCATGGGACGGCTACCTTGGCGCGATCACGACAGGCGACACAACATGGTTGAACCAGAAGTTTACTCATACAGCAGATCCGTTCAAGGATAACGGCGACGGAACAGGCGCTTATGCACTGTACAAGATTCTCTTTGACGCAGTGGCACAGGGGCTGACGGAGGAGGATTACACGACGACAGACTGGGAAGGCTGCAAGGGCATGATCAACAGAGGCGAGATCGGCACGATGGTACTCGGTTCATGGGCAGTGGCACAGATGAAGGCAGCAGGTGACAACCCGGATGATATCGGATATATGCCGTTCCCGATTTCAGTGAATGGGAAGCAGTATGCGACAGCCGGCCCTGACTACTGCTACGGCATCAACAAGGAGAGTTCTGCGGACAATCAGGCGGCGGCAATGGTATTTGTAAAGTGGATGGTAGAGGAGTCTGGCTGGTGTGATTTCGAAGGTGGATATCCGGTTTCTAAGACCGCTCCGACTTCGTTTGTATTCGATGGTGTAGAGATCGTGAACAACGATTCCGCGCCGGAGGACGAGGCGGATCTGATGAACCAGATGAATGCGGAATCTGAGTTGAACTTCAACAATGGTGGAGATTCAAGGGTTATGGCCATCGTTGAGGCGGCGGCACAGGGCGGATCGTATGACGATCTTGTGGCAGAGTGGACACAGAAGTGGAACGATGCACAGAGCGCTCTGGGCGTAGATGTAACATACTGATTATTGTGTTAAAATATGGCTTGCAGGTACGGTGCCTGCAAGCCATCAATCCCAAAAGGGAAAAAGAAGGGGGATGACTTTATGGCAGCAGCAACAGCAAATCAGTCCAGGAAACCATTTAATTTTGCCAAGTGGGCAAAGAGCAGAAAAGGTCAGCAGGCATTGATTATTATCGGTTTCTCCATAATACCCTTAGTGCTTCTGTTTACCTTTACATACTATCCGTTTGCCGAGATGGCAAAGTTTAGTTTTTATGACAGAAACTATACGAAGGTCAGAGGGTTTGTCGGACTTAAAAACTATATTGATGTATTTAACAGACCGGATATCTTCAAATCATTGTTTCTGTCGCTGTATTACATGGGCGGCGCAGTCGTACAGCTGGCACTGGCTCTGTACCTTGCCACCATCTTCTGTTTTGGGGTAAAGGGTGGCAATTTCTTCAAGGGATGTATGTTCTTCCCATATCTCATCAACGGTATTGCAATCGGATTTATCTTCAAGTTTTTCTATACGAGGGGATTCGTGTTTGATACAGTGCTCCAGTGGATTGGTTTTGACTTAGAGGATCTTCCATTCTGGCTGAGGGATACCAGCATCAATAACATCTCTCTTGTTGGAACAAGCGTTTGGAAATACTTTGGACAGAATATGGTGCTCTTTGTGGGCGCGATGATGTCAGTGGACGCCACGCTTTACGAGGCGGCTGACTTAGACGGCGCAAACAAATGGCAGCAGTTTAAATACATTATGCTTCCGAGCATTAAGACAATTGTGATGCTGAACCTGATCATGGCAATCACAGGTTCCCTGAGCGCGTTTGAGCCTCCGTTCGTTATCATGTCAGGCGGTGGAAATGGCACGGCTACTTATTTCGTAAAGATGCATGAGGTTGCGCACACAAGCCAGAAGCTTGGCCTCGCTTCTGCGATGGCGATTGTGCTGCTGCTGATTATCTTCGTGGCGACAATTCTCCAGAAGCTTTTCTTCAAGTATGTCTTTAAGGACGCTGAGGACGAGGATAAGGGAGCGGCGGCAAGGCGCGAAAAGAAGCTTGCAAAATCAAGATAAAGGAGGCAGTAAACAATGACAGTTGGTGAAAAAGTAAAAAAATATCTCTGGATATTCATCAAATATTTCTCAATGGTATTCTTTTCGTTTATATCATTACTTCCGATCGTGTCCTGTGTAATCACTGCCTTCAAGACGGAGACGGAGTACCAGAATACCAATGTTATGACGCCGCCGGAGAGCTGGCTGAATTTCTCGAACTTTACGGAGGCGTTTTCCCGGGCTCATATGGGGAGGGCGTTTCTGAATTCGGCGATCGTGGTCGTGGTCGTGGTGGTTGGTTCTGTTTTGATTGGGTCGATGATTGCATATGTATTGAATCGTTTTAAGTTTCCCGGAAACGGTTTGATCCGCAGCCTGTTCCTGTTTGCGACGCTTTTGCCGGGGATCGCGATGCAGGTATCGACTTATCAGCTCATGTACCAGATTGGTTTCATCAACCACATGTATGGCTACATTATCCTGATGATGGGTACGGATGTCATGTCCATCTACATCTTTATCCAGTTTTTTGAGAATATCTCAACTTCGCTGGACGAATCGGCGTATATGGACGGTGCAAGTTATTTCACGATCTTCTTCAGGATCTTATTCCCGCTGCTCAAGCCGGCGATCGTCACCTGCATGATTTTAAAGGGCGTGGGCGTATACAACGAGTACTACAGCGCCAACCTGTATCTGGTTGACCAGAAGCTCAAGACCGTTGCAATCTCCCTGTATACTTTTACAGGGCCTCTGGGCAGCAAGTACAACTTAATCTGTGCAGGCGTCATCATCACACTGCTGCCGGCGCTGATTATCTTTATCCTGTTCCAGAAACAGATTTATTCCGGGCTTACGGCAGGCGCGGTTAAAGGTTAAAAAAGTAAAAATTAGCTCATTTAGGTAAATGAATTCAATATACTGCATCGTTTACGCGGGAAAAAAGCGATGCAGTATATTTTTTAGGCAAAATTAAGTAAAAATTAACAAAAACTTTTGGAACATTTCCTACTTGAAGTTTTTGTAATTAATTGTTAAGATAAATATAAGTTAAATTTAGCTACTTAAATTTAGGAGGCTTACTATGGAAAGCTCAAAAATGCATTCAGAAATGCGCTCGGAGGTGGCAAGGCACCTCACAAAGGATCTGATACCATTCTGGAAAAGCCTGCGGGACGACGAGAATGGCGGTTATACAGGATATTTTGGCTATGACCTGAAAGCGGACAAAACGGCGGTCAAGGGCTGTATCCTCAACAGCCGCATTACATGGTTTTTTGCCAATGCATACACGCTGCTGAAGGATATCAGCCTGCTCGAGGAGGCGTCGCACGGCTTCAAATTTTTAAAGGACGCGTGCTGGGACAGGAAAAACGGCGGTGTGTACTGGTCTGTCAACTACGACGGGACGCCCGCGGAGACATTGAAGCATACATACAACCAGGCGTTTTCGATCTACGCGCTGTCGTCCTATTATGAGGCGAGCAGGGACAGGGAAGCGCTGGACATGGCATACCGGCTCTATGATATCATTGAGGAAAAGATGCGTGACGCGCTGGGATACAAGGAAGCTTTTGACGAGTCCTTTCATGAGATCGACAACGATAAGCTCTCGGAGAACGGCGTGATGGCGTCCCGGACGATGAACACGCTGCTCCATGTTTTTGAGGCGTACACAGAGCTCTACCGGGTTGACCGCAATGAGAAGGTGGCGGACAAGATTCGGTGGATGATGGATCTCTTTGCCGAAAAGGTGTACAATCCTGCACTGCACCGCCAGGAAGTGTTCTTCGACGACGAGTGGAATTCCATCATTGACCTGCACTCATACGGACATGATATCGAGACCGCATGGCTTGTGGACAGGGGGATTGAGGTTCTGGGCGATGAGGTCTATGAGAGGAAGCTCTCACCCATCACGCAGGATCTGACGGCGCAGATTTACAGGGTAGCCTTTGACGGCTCCTCCCTTGCCAACGAGTGTGAGCGTGGCGTTGTGAATGACTGGCGCATCTGGTGGGTGCAGGCCGAGACGGTTGTGGGGTTCTTAAATGGCTATGAAAAGACAGGACGCGAGACGTATCTTGAGGCGGCGCTGAATGTGTGGGCATACATAAAAGAGCACCTGATCGATTGGCGCGATGGTTACGTGTCAGGTAGGGAGTGGTACTGGAGAGTGGGCACGGACGGCGCGCCGGACGAAACGCAGCCGATCGCGGAGCCGTGGAAATGCCCGTACCACAACGGCAGGATGTGTTTTGAAGTGATAAGGAGACTAAGCGATGACAAATAAGGTATTTGACGAGAACAAGGCAAAAGTAATGAAGCGGTATGAGGAGACGATCAACCGCAAGAATGTCAAGAGTGATTTTTATAACGGCATCTACGACCGGTATGAGTACCCGGTGCTGACGCGCGACCACATACCTCCTTTCTGGAAATACGACATGAATCCAGAAACCAACCCGTATTTTATGGAACGGCTTGGCGTGAACTGCGCGTTTAATGCCGGCGCGGTTGAGCTTGACGGCAAGTTCTACCTCGTGGCGCGAGTGGAGGGAAATGACAGGAAATCGTTCTTTGCGGTGGCGGAGAGCGACAACGGCATCGATGGGTTCCGCTTCTGGGATTATCCGATACTGCTCGACGATGTGTGCCCGGAGGAGACCAATGTGTATGACATGCGCCTCACAAAGCATGAGGACGGCTACATCTACGGTGTGTTCTGCTCCGAGAGCAAGGATGTGACGACCAATGACCTGTCCGCGGCAGTCGCGGCGGCGGGCATCGTGCGGACGAAGGATTTAAAGACCTGGGAAAGGCTTGAAAACCTCAAGACGCTCAACTCCCCGCAGCAGAGAAACGTCGTGCTGCACCCGGAGTTCGTTGACGGCAAATACGCGTTTTATACCAGACCGATGGACGATTTTATCGATACAGGAAGCGGCGGCGGGATAGGCTTTGGCCTGTGCGACGATATCACACACGCGGTGATTGGTGAGGAGATTCTCACGAGCAAGAGAAAATATCACACGATCACGGAGGCGAAGAACGGGGCAGGCGCAGTGCCGATCAAGACGGAGAAGGGCTGGATTCACATTGCCCACGGCGTGAGAAATACTGCAGCGGGGCTTCGGTATGTCGTGTATGCGTTTGCGACGGCGCTCGACGATCCGACGAAGGTGATCGCGGAGCCTGGCGGATTCCTGATCGCACCGCTTGGGGCCGAGCGGGTTGGAGATGTGTCCAATGTCGTGTTTACAAACGGCGCGATTGCAAGGGAGAACGGCGATGTATATATCTACTATGCGTCGAGCGACACCAGACTTCACGTGGCAACGACGACGATTGACAAGCTTCAGGATTATGTGTTCAACACGCCGCAGGACCCGCTGCGCTCAGTGAAATGCGTGGAGCAGCGGTGCGAGTTTATCCGGAGAAATCTCGAATATATGAACAGATAAATGCGGCGCACAGAAAAGTACACAGGCCTGACGGGCAGGGAACGTTGACCGACGATATCGCTGTGCTTGAAGAAAAGTACACAAGCAGGAAGGACAGGAAAAATATTGAAGAAAGTTCGTATAGATAGTATTACGATATAGAAGGAGCGGGGAATATGAGAGCCGAAAAGTATGGAATCGATTGTAGCAAGGGCGTTTTGAACAGGGGAAACCTTTATCGGATTGAGAGAGCGATGAAGAAAGCGATGCGCGGAGAGGATATTACCGTGGGATTTTTGGGCGGTTCCATCACCCAGGGCTGTCTGTCCTCGACTCCTGAGACGTGCTATGCCTATCTGGTGTACAGATGGTGGTGTGAGACTTTCAAGGAATCGTCCGTGTCCTATGTCAATGCCGGAATTGGCGGGACGACTTCCCAGTTTGGCGTGGCGAGGGCGGACAGCGACCTGTTGTCGAAAGACATTGACTTTACAGTTGTGGAGTTCAGCGTAAACGACGATGACAATGAGCATTTTCTCGAGACCTATGAAGGGCTGATCCGGAAAATATATGGCAGCCGGACGCAGCCGGGTATCCTGATCGTGAACAGTGTCTATTACGGGGACGGCGGGAACGCGCAGGCGCAGCATGTCAGGATCGGAAAGGCGTATGAGCTGCCGTGTGTCAGCATGAAGCCGACATTATATGAAAAAGTATTGGACGGCACATACACAAGCCAAGATATCACGGAGGATAACCTGCACCCCAACGATGAGGGGCACGGGCTGATGGCGGAGGTGATTATCAGCTTTCTGGAGATGGTTTACAGCGAGCTGAAAGCGGGGCGCGAGGACACGGACAATCAGCTGGACGTGCAAAAGATGGCGCCCATAACGCCAAATGGTTATGAGAACTCTGTGAGATACCGAAATGACTGCGGGTCTGTCGTAACGGAAAATGACGGTTTTACGGTTGATACACAGCCGCAGAATGACATCAGGGAGATCTTCCGGTGTGGCTGGACGGCAGAGAAGAAGGGCGCGAAAATCGGCTTTGACATCGAGGGAAGCTGTATCGGCGTACAGTACCGGAAGTCGGTAGTACAGCCTACATGCATTGCAAGGGCCGTGGTCGATGGCGATTTGGAACATGCAAAGCTTCTCGACGGAAACTTCAAGGAGACATGGGGGGATATCTTACAGCTGGACACGATAGCGGAGCATCTTCCCTATGGAAAACATCATGTAGAAATTGAGCTGGTCGAGACACACGACGATGACAAAGTTCCGTTTTACCTGGTGTCAGTGATCGGTTCATAAGGCGCCTTTGTGATCAAAGGATTTTGCGGGAATGCAGACTTGCAGTTTCAATCAATAAATATAAATAAAATAATTATAAATAAAAAAGGAAAATCATAAGGAGGATTTAATAATGAGCAAAGTAAAAATGATGAGCCCGGCGGTTCCAAACATGCCCTGGCAGGACAGAGCAGACGGAAAGACAACAGGTGTGTCCGACGCACCGATCTGGAGATACAGCGAGAATCCCATCATCGGCAGAAATCCGGTGAAGGGTGTGGCGAGAATCTTCAACAGCGCGGTCATGCCGTATGAGGGCGCGTTTATCGGCGTATTCCGCGGCGAGCAGACAAACGGTATCCCGTACATTTACTTAGGACACAGCCAGGACGCGATCCACTGGGATTTTGAGGCCAACAAGATCGAGTTTGTGGACGAGGAGGGCAAGCCTTTCATGCCGGTGTACGCGTATGACCCGCGCCTGGTGAAAGTGGAGGATACATACTATATCATCTGGTGCCAGGATTTTTACGGCGCAGCGATCGGTATGGCAAAGACGACGGATTTCAAGACATTCACGCGCATTGAGAACCCGTTCCTTCCGTTTAACAGAAACGCGGTGCTGTTCCCGAGAAAGATTAACGGCAATTTCATGCTGCTGAGCCGCCCTTCCGACTCCGGCCACACACCGTTTGGCGATGTGTTTGTGAGCGAGAGCCCGGATCTGGTTTACTGGGGTAAGCACAGACATGTGATGGGCAAAGGCAACGAGTGGTGGGAGTCCTTGAAGATCGGCGGCGGCGCGGCTCCGATTGAGACGAGCGAGGGCTGGCTGCTGTTCTACCACGGCGTG
>CAJUQZ010000050.1:14967-25545 GCA_910588755.1 uncultured Lachnospiraceae bacterium
ATTTCCTGCTGACGCCGGAGGAGTGGTACGAGGAAAGAGGTTTCGTTCCGAATGTATGTTTCCCGTGCGCGACAATCCATGACTCGGAGACCGGCAGAATCGCAATCTACTACGGTGCCGCGGACAGCTATGTAGGACTTGCGTTCACAGAGCTTGACGAGATCGTTGACTATATCAAGAACAACAGCAAGGTGACGACGACAGATACAGAGATCGGAAAACGGTAAGGAGTCCGGCGGACAACGAAAACAAAAATCGGAAAACGGTAAGGAGTTCGGCGGACAACAGAATAGGGCAAAGAAGTGTAAGGAAAGGAACGCCGCATTTTGGGCGTTCTTTTCGCAAAATTCAGGAGGCCAGCTATGGAGAATCCGGTGGAACAAATCAATCATATCGCCAGTCTTGACGATTTCTTAACTTTTGTTGTGCAGTTGGCGGCGGATGCGAAGGGGCATCCGGAAGAATGGGCAAACACGACCATCGCGGACTATCTGGAACAGATGGCAAGCTGGATCGATGACTGCCGTGGTTTTAAAGAGGATGTTGACTGGGAAAAAATGGATTGTGGAATTTATAAAATGTATGCAAAAATCCTATATATGGGAAAGATTTATGAGTAGAATATGGCATAAAAAGAAAAGGGGTGTGACAAGATGCTTGTGGAGACACGAATCAAGGATATACCGGAATTAAAGGTGCACGGGCGGACAACCGCAAACCGCGAGCCGCTGACAATCTTCTGGACAGCGGGCGGATTTGAGTGCAATGTGACGGGTTCGGAGCTATGGGTGGAACTTGAGGTTACGTACGATGTGTTCGAGCCGTGGTTTAGCTACGCGGTAAACGGGGACTGGGTAGGCCGGCAGATGCTGCCAAAAGGCAGGTACTGGGTGCCGCTGTTTCGCGGTATGAACCCCGAAAATATTAAGAACGTACATTTTTATAAGGACATGCAGGCAATGAGCGATGACGGGCGCTCGTACATTCATGTCCATGCGCTTCGCCATGACGGCAGATTCAGCCCTGTGGCGGACAGGAAGCTGAAGATTGAATTTATCGGGGACAGCATCACCTCCGGCGAGGGGCTTTTCGGCGCGAAGGGAGAACAGGACTGGATCCCCATGTTCTTCTCGGCGGTGAGGGGCTATACATACCAGACGGCAAAGAAGCTCGGCGCGGAGTACCGTGTCTTTTCACAGAGCGGCTGGGGTGTGCACAATTCATGGGACAACAACATACACAGGGCGATACCGGAATATTATAAAGAGATCTGCAGTTTGATGCCCGGCCCTGAAAATGAACGGCTTGGCGGGAACCTGCCGCACGATTTTTCAGGCTGGCAGCCGGACTTTGTGGTGGTTAACTTAGGGACGAACGATGTGTCTTCCTTCGACCAGCCGGAGTGGGCGGACGCACAGACAGGAGAGCGCCACAAGATGCGCAGGGAGCCTGACGGGACGTACTGCATGGAGGACATCAGGGCGTTCCAGCAGGCCGTGAAGGACTTCCTCGCGCTGATCAGGTCGTGCAATCCCAGGGCGAACATCGTCTGGTGCTACGGAATGTGCGGCATAGATTTCCAGCTCTATATCTGCGAGGCGGTGTCTGCGTATGCGCGGGAGACCGGAGATACCAAGGTGTCGTATCTGCAGCTTCCCGAAACGACAAGCCAGAGCGTAGGCTCGCGCGAACACCCGGGCTTTTTGTGCCACCAGCAGGCCGCGGAAGTACTGGCGGGGTATATGTCAAAATTTTTGTAGAAAAGGAAATAAACAGATGTTTAGAAATGACTTTGTGTGGGGTGTTGCGAGCAGCGCCTATCAGATAGAGGGCAGGGACGCGCAGGATGGAGCAGGGAAGTGTATCTGGGATACCTTTGCCGGGGAGGGAAGGATACTGCACTGCCAGAACGCAGATGTGGCGTGTGACCATATACACCGCTATCAGGAGGACTTTGCCATGATGCGCCTTCTGGGAGTGAAAGCGTACCGCTTTTCGCTAAGCTGGTCGCGCATCATGCCTGAAGGGACTGGAAAGGTCAATGAAAAGGCGGTTGCGCTTTACCGGGACATGATACAGTGCATGAAAGAAAACGGCATCGAGCCATATATCACAATGTACCACTGGGAGCTGCCGCAGGCGCTGCAGGACAGGGGCGGCTGGCTTAACGAGGATATCATAGAATGGTTTGGCGGGTATGCAAGGGTGGTTGCGGAGCGTTTCAGCGACTTGTCCGAATATATTATCACCCTGAATGAACCGCAGTGTTTTGTAGGACTCGGACATTTGAGCGGCGTCCATGCGCCCGGGCTGAAACTGGAGCCTGGAAAGGTGTTTCAGATCGCGCACAATGCGCTGCGCGCCCACGGGAATGCGGTAAAACAGCTTAGGAAGCATGCAAAGCAGCCCATAAAGATCGGCTATGCGCCGACCTGCGGCGTGGCGTATCCATACACAGACAGGGCGGAGGATATCGAGGCGGCAAAGAGCATCTATTTTGGCTTTGACCAGCCAATCGGGAACTGGACGTGGAATGTGGCATGGTTTGCCGATCCTGTATTCCTCGGAAAATATCCTGACGAGGGGCTTCAGAAGTACAGGGAATATCTGCCAAAGATCACAGACGAGGATATGGAGTTGATCCATCAGCCGATTGACTTTATGGGACAGAACATATACAATGGTTATTATGTCAGAATGGGTGCGGACGGGAAGCCGGCGTATGTGGACAGGCCAGCGGGATTTCCCAGGACAGCCGCAAACTGGCCTGTGACACCGGAGTGCCTGTACTGGGGGACGAAATTTTTGTATGAGCGCTATCAGATGCCTCTTTATATCACGGAAAACGGAATGTCCTGCCATGATCAGATATCCGCTGACGGGCGCGTGCACGACAGCAACCGCATCGATTTTCTGGATCAGTACCTGTCGCAGCTGCAGCGGGCCGCCGATGAAGGGGTGGATATCAGGGGGTACTTCCTGTGGACATTTCTGGACAACTTTGAGTGGGACAAGGGCTACAACGAACGCTTTGGCATCGTCTATGTGGATTTCGCGACGCAGAAGCGCATCGCGAAGGACTCGGCATTCTGGTATCAGCAGGTGATGGAGACAAATGGAGGGATATTGCGTATGAACAATGCAGATGCAAACAAAGAAATCTTATTTATGAACCCTGTATTCAAGCAGATGATCTGGGGCGGAAACAAGCTTGGCAGCAAGTGGGGATACGAGATTCCCGGCGAAAATACGGGGGAGTGCTGGGCCGTGAGCGCGCATCCAAACGGGGACTGTACGGTGAAGGAGGGCGTCTATGCCGGAAAGACGCTGAGCCAGCTCTGGACAGAGCAGCCGCAGCTTTTTGGCAATGCGGCGGGGGATCGTTTCCCGCTTTTGATCAAGATTATCGACGCAAATGACGACTTGAGCATCCAGGTGCACCCGGATGACGCATACGCGGGAAAGAATGAAAACGGCTCGTTTGGAAAGACAGAGTGCTGGTATATCCTTGACGCACCCGCGGGGGCAACGCTTGTGATCGGCCACAACGCAAAGGACAAGGCGGAGCTTTCGGATATGATACACAATGGCAGATGGGATGAATTTCTGCGCGAGGTGCCTGTAAAGAAGGGAGATTTTATCCAGATCGACCCGGGCACAGTACATGCGATCAAGGGCGGCATCGAGATCCTCGAGACACAGCAGAACTCAGATATCACCTACCGCGTGTACGATTACGGGCGACTGCAGGACGGCAAACCGCGCGAACTCCACATCGACAAGAGTATTGATGTCATCACCGTTCCCGCAAAGTCGGTGGAGGAGAGCGTCATCAATATATCCGCAGGCGCAAAAAACACGATGAATCCGCTGATTGCATGCAGCTATTACCAGGTGTGGAAGCTTGACGTGGACGGCAGCATGGAGGTTTCACAGGAATATCCGTTTTTGATCATGAGCGTTGTCGAGGGCGACGGACTCATCAATGGACAGCTGATCAAAAAAGGCGACCACTTTATCCTGCCGAGCGGTTTTGGCAAAGCGCAGTTGCAGGGGAAAATGGAGCTTGTCGCATCCACAATAGCATAGTGAATAAAAAATGAAAAAAATATGTTAAAAAATTGACATTTATAACCAATAGCGATATACTAAACATATCGGCGGCAGGGAACGATCCTGGATCGAGTTTCGGAGCGGTTCCCCGGTCATCTAGGCGGAAATATTAATTATCAATGATGGAGGTTTGAATTTATGTTAGTATCAGCTACAGAAATGCTTAAAAAGGCAAAAGAAGGTCACTATGCGGTAGGTCAGTTCAATATTAACAATCTTGAGTGGACAAAGTCTATCTTACAGACAGCGCAGGAGTGGAACAGCCCTGTTATCCTCGGCGTGTCAGAGGGCGCTGGCAAATACATGACAGGATTTAACACTGTTTCAGCGATGGTGAAGGCGATGGACAGCGATCTTGGCATCACGGTTCCTGTAGCGCTTCATCTGGATCATGGTACGTATGACGGATGCTACAAGTGCATCAAGGCAGGCTTTACATCAATCATGTTTGACGGTTCCCACTATCCGATCGATGAGAACATCGCAAAGACAAAAGAGCTTGTTGCAGTATCCCATCAGCTTGGTCTCTCCATCGAGGCAGAGGTTGGCGCAATCGGCGGCGAGGAAGACGGTGTAGTTGGCATGGGTGAGTGTGCAAACCCGGATGAGTGCAAGCAGATCGCGGATCTGGGCGTTGACATGCTCGCGGCAGGCATCGGCAATATTCACGGAAAATATCCGGCAAACTGGGCAGGGCTTAGCTTTGAGACGCTCGATGCGATCCAGCAGAAGACAGGCATTATGCCGTTAGTGCTCCACGGCGGCACAGGTATCCCTGACGATATGATCAAGAAGGCAATCTCACTCGGCGTTGCAAAGATCAATGTCAACACAGAGTGCCAGCTCTACTTCCAGGAGGCTGTGCGCAAGTACATCGAGGCTGGTAAGGACTTAGAGGGCAAGGGTTTTGATCCCCGCAAGCTGCTCGCACCGGGCTGCGAGGGAATCAAGGAGATCGTAAAGATCAAGATGAACTTGTTTGGCTCTGTAGGCAAGGCGTAAATAAATACAAATAAAAAGGGGCTTACAGCCCCTTTTTGATTCTTACAGCTTATTGTCAAACATCTTCTTGTCAAATTCCGGATTAAAATAATAGAAGTTCTTCGAATCCAGTTTCTCCTTTGTCATCTCAACGGCCTCGCCAAAACGGTTAAAATGGACAATCTCGCGTGCCCGCAGGAATTTTAACGGCGCCCGGACGTCGGGATCGTCGATGACGCGCAGCAGGTTCTCATAGACCGTGCGCGCCTTCTGCTCTGCGGCGAGATCCTCATAGAGGTCCGCAAATGCGTCACCCTTGGACTGGAACTCCAGCGATGTGAAGGGTACGCCTGCCGCTGCCTGCGGCCATAAGCCGGCCGTGTGGTCGATATAGTAAGCGTCAAATCCGGCCGTCTTAGCCTGCTCCGGCGTCAGGTTCCTGGTCAGCTGGTAGACCATAGCACAGATGATTTCCATATGGTTGATTTCCTCTGTGCCAATGTCGGTCAGCAGTCCGCCCACCTTCTTGACAGGCATCGAGTAGCGCTGTGCCAGATAGCGCATCGACGCGGAAAGCTCGCCGTCCGGGCCGCCGTACTGGCTGATGATCAGCTGTGCCGTCTTCGGACAGGTCTTTTTGATTTTAACAGGATATTGCAATCGTTTTTCGTAAGCCCACATTAGATCAGTCCTCCTTCCCAGGGCATCGGTCCTTCGCCCCACTCATACTTGTCGGATTCCGGTTTGCCTGTAATGACTGACAATTGTGTCAGTGCATTGTATTTTGCGGCGTAGTCCGCAAGCGCGTCCAGGCGTTTCTGCAGCAGCTCCCGCATCAGCTTGATGCCATGCTGGCAGTCTGGGTGCGTGTCGAGATAGAGCGTCAGGTCGTTGATTGCAAAACCGACTGCGGCGATATCGTTCATCGCCTTCTCGCGCTCTGACATTTTGGCCGCGGCAGATTTGTCGCAGAACGGACACGGAATGTCCTCCGCAGCGTGGAAGTTCATGTTGAGGCACGGAAAGATCGTGCCGTTATATAAAGCGGAGTCCAGCTCGTAAGGCTCGCACCACTTCTGCATCGGGAACGAACCCATAGCAAGTGACTCCGGAGTACATGTGCAGTTGTTCATAAAAACCTCCTCTGTTTCTGAAAATGCCCGTTGGCATATTTAAAAGGTTACATGAATTATTTTCTGAAAATGATGGAAGAATATACTGGTTCATATTGGAATTACGAAATGTACTATTTATCTATTTATAAAGGAAAAAGAAAATAAAAAGAAAAGATAAAAAGAAAAATCGGAAACACTTGCAAAAAATGCAAAAAACTGATATACATTACATATATACTGAATACTGAAAAACAGGAGGATATACACAGATGTACAGAGTAGGGATTGATCTAGGCGGAACCAATATCAAGGCGGGAATAGTCGATGAAAACCAGAAGATTGTCGCGCAGGCATCGGCGCCGACAGGCGCGGAGCGCTCGGCGGAGGAGGTCATAGCCGACATGGCCGGACTCGCAAAACAGTTGATGGAGGAATTACAGATCGACGAGGACGCGCTTATGGGCATCGGCGTTGGCTGTCCCGGACTTGTGGACGCCGGCGCGGGCATCGTGCGCTACTCCAACAATATCAGCTGGGAGAACGTGGCACTCGTGCAAGAGCTCGGAAAATATTTCTCCTGCAATATCCGCATATCCAACGATGCAAACTGCGCCGCGCTCGGGGAAGTGAAGGCCGGTGCGGCAAAGGATGTGTCAAACGCGATCCTGCTCACGCTGGGAACCGGCGTCGGCGGCGGCATTATCCTGAACGGAAAAGTCTTTGAGGGCAGCAACGCAGGCGGCGCGGAGCTCGGACACGTCAGCATGATTATGGGCGGCGAGCCTTGCACCTGCGGACGCCGCGGCTGCGTGGAAGCATACGCGTCCGCCACAGCGCTGATCCGCGATGCGAAGCGCGCCGCCTCCGCGGACAAAAAGTCCCTGATGAACCAGATGTGCGGCGGCAGAATCGAGAACATAAACGGAAAGATTCCGTTTGACGCGGCGCTTGAGGGAGACGCGGCGGCAAAGGAGGTCGTGGAGAACTACTATACATATCTCGCGGAAGCCATCGCAAACTACGTCAACATCTTCCGCCCGGATGTCGTGCTGCTGTCCGGCGGCATCTGCAATCAGGGAATGCGGTTGACCAAACCAGTCGAAGAACATTTAAGTTTTCTGTGCTTTGGCGGGGACAGGGCGTTTGTTCCGCCGGTCCGGTGCGCGATTCTTGGCAATGACGCGGGCATCATCGGTGCGGCGAACCTGATATAGACAAGGAAAATATCCTGAAAATAAAAGCCATGAATATCCTGACTGATATTCATGGCTTTTATTTTATGCACAGCCCCATGTAGATGAGATATGCCGCAGAAGCGGCGCACGGGGCGCGCAGCGAGTAGTGGAGAAGGTCATTTTCCTACTCGATTGCACAGAGTATCCAAAGGAGATATGTCAGCAAGAACCATAATATTTCACGAGTCCGGATACAGTTTAAACGATGGCTTCGCGAGCAGAAAACCCTGCACAAAATCCGCGCCCAGTTCCTTTACGGTGTCAAACTCTGCCTGCGTCTCCACGCCCTCTGCGATGACCAGCAGGAGATTTTCGTGGCAGTAGTCGATCGTGCTGCGCACCAGGGCCTGCGTCGATGGATTTTTGTCGATATCTTTAATCAGTCCCATGTCGAGCTTCACGAAATGGAACATGCGGGAGACGAGCAGGTCGCTGTTGCTGTAGCCCGAGCCAAAGTCGTCGAGGGCGATCGGAATGTTCCATTTGCTGCAGAAGGCGCGCTTGCGCTCCTCAATGTCAACCTCGCTCTTTGCGTTCTCGGTAATCTCCATGACGATGCGGCTAAGCCTGTCGCCGTAGAGCTCCTCGAGCGTCCGCCAGTCCTCCTCGGAGAGCAGCTGGTTTGGAATCGAGTTGATAAAGATGCGCGCGTTGTCGTCCTCGCGCAGCTGTCCGAAAAATCCCTTCAGTGCGTGGAACCAGGTAAGTCGCTCGATTTTGTCCAGCTTAAACTGCGCCTCTGCTACCCGAAGCAGATTGTCCGGCCGTCCGAGCAGGTCGGAGACCGGGCGGATCAGCGCCTCGTAGGCAAAGATATTTCCCGTCCGGATATTGATAATCGGCTGGTAGGCATAGCGGACGGACTCATCGATGATAATGCGGTCCAGTTCTCCGACACCCTGTACCAGAATGTAGTCACGCACATAGGAATCCTTGTCGTAAGCCTTGAGGCTCCCCTTGGACGATTTCTTGATCTGATACATGGCAAAGTCAGCGTATTTCAACAGCTCGGCATAATTGGAGGCGTCCTCGTTATAAAAAGCCATGCCGGCAGATGCGCTCATGTTCAGCTCATGACCGTCGGGGAGGCTTAGGCGTTCCTTCATCAGCAGCGCATGGATCTTTTGCAGAGTCTCCACAAGCTGCTGCCTGGGTGCATCGTAGAGAAACACGGTGAACTCGTCGCCGGCGAGACGCGCGCTGATGCTGTTCTGCGGAAGCTCCTTTTTGAGCAGATCGGACAGCGTACAGATGTATTTGTCCCCAATCTCGTGGCCGTAGGTATCATTCGTAAATTTGAGGTTGTCGAGGTCCCATATGGATAAGACACCGTTTTCACAGTGGTTCTCGTCGATGAGGTACTTCATCTCGCGGGAGAACGCGCGCCTGTTGTAGAGTCCGGTCAGGATATCATAGTCGCGGTCATGGATGATCTTTTCCTGCTCCATGACGCGCTCTGTGATGTCGGAAATCGTGATCAGGATGCTGCCCTCCCTTGGAATCCGGCGGATATCAAGCCACTTGTCATCACGGCCGGGCCGGTGGTAACAGTACTCGTTTGGATTCTCGTGGCTCTGCAGGAAATAGTCATTGTTCTGGGTCATGCGGCTGGTGAACAGGGCCTTGGAGATATGGTTGTGCGCCCACCCGGTGTCCGCAAGGTCGAGTATTTCAAAGATCTTGTGTGTACAGTAAACGGAATCGACCTTTGGGTCAAACTCGCATACGCCAAGGGAAACGCCTGTGATATCAATAATTTCAGCCATCTTGTTGCCCAGCTTGTAGATAGAAATATTCTGCTGCTCGATGGCGGCGGACAGGTTGTCAAACTCGGTGATATGCGTCCGTGGCAGCGTGCTGTAGCCCGGGGAGAGCTTTGGGATTCCATCGTTCAGGGTGCGGATCGGCTTCATGAAAATATGCGTGATAATCAGCGTACCCGTGACGGACAGCAGCAGTGACAGGCCGATTGCGCCAAGTACTGTGATGTTGAGCTGTCTTGAGGAGGCGAATAAAACATCAGTTCGAATCAACCCGCACAGAATCCACTGCTGCGCGCGGTATGGCGAGTTTGCAGCGTAGATCCGCAGTGGGTATACACAGGCGTTGGTCTCGGCATTTAGCCCATCCGCATGCAGGTCATAGATGTGATATTCCTCATTTCGCGGGTTTAGCGTGATAGTAGAGCCCGTGTCCAGCGCTTCATAATAGGTGTCATTGACGACCAGCAGGCTTTCCGCCGCCGCAAGATCACTGGTAGCGGCAAGATAGTAGGAGCTGTACTCGTCAAGTGTGATATCCTGGTTTGGCAGGAGTTTTTTGAGGTAGTCGAGTGTCATGTCAAAGCCGATTACGCCGTATGTGTGGTGCTTTTCGTCGAGCAGCGGAATGCTGTATGTGATGCATAGTCTGTCGTTTGGATGAATGCGCACAGGGGCACTAAAATATCCAAGCTCCATCGCGGGCAGGTCCGTGTATGTATTGCCGCCGTCAACCGCTGTCTGGTAAAACACGCAGTCCCTCACCACATCAAGCGTGGGTGTCCAGAAAGAACTGGTCGTTAGTGAGTAGTCGTACAGGAGTTGTGCAGGTCCCGCTTCGATCAGCAGGTCTAGGTTGCTGTCCGAAATGTCGGCAGGATTAAAGTCCCTAAGGTACAGCGCATCCTTCTGGGCGTCGTGCGCGTTACCGTCAAGGATGATAAAGCATGACGTCGCACCGCTCTTGCGCAATGCTTCAAGCATCACTGGCAGGACATTGCGAAGCAGTGCCTGGCGGTTTTCGGCGTCAGTGGTATATTCCGCGATGCCAAGTTCCAGTTCGGTGGCTTGCTGACTGGCCACCGACGTCACCGCATCGTAAAATCCCTCCATGTTGACGAAGGCGGCAAGTTGCTGTTCCAGGGCAGTTTCCCTCGCCGCAACCGTGTTGTCAAGGATGCGGAAAAGATTTTTGTCAAGGCTGTCAGAAGTATTACTGACAACAATAATGCTGGCAAAGACAGCTGACTGGAACAAAATGATTAAGATGAGCGGCAGCAGGATGTAGTATCTCAAACTCTTCATAATCGTTTCCTCCTTATTTGCAGCGGTAGTGTCAAGTTAACTACCATATTTTTTTAAACAAACCTTATT
>CAJUQZ010000051.1 GCA_910588755.1 uncultured Lachnospiraceae bacterium
AGATCAACTCGTTTACGCCGGTACAGCATCCCGCAAACGATATGACGACGGACACGGTCACAACGCATTTTGACTATCATTCAATTGACCACAACCTGTTAAAGCTCGACATTCTCGGGCACGACGATCCGACGATGATCCGTATGCTTCAGGATCTGACAGGGATTGATCCGACGACCATACCGCTCGACGACAGGGAGGTGATGTCGCTCTTCCAGAACACGTCGGCGCTTGGCATCACGCCGGAGGATATTGGCGGCTGTAAGCTGGGGTGCCTGGGAATCCCTGAGTTTGGTACGGATTTTGCGATGCAGATGGTAATTGACGCGCAGCCAAAGTATTTTTCGGATCTGGTGCGCATATCCGGACTGTCACACGGAACAGATGTCTGGCTTGGAAATGCGCAGACGTTGATTCAGGAGGGAAAGGCGACGATCTCCACGGCGATTTGTACGCGTGATGATATCATGACATATCTGATTGGCATGGGGCTGGACTCGGAGGAATCCTTCAAGATCATGGAGGCCGTGAGGAAAGGAACCGTCGCAAAGGGCAAATGCGGCAATTGGGGAGAGTGGAAGCAGGATATGCTCGATCACAATGTGCCGGACTGGTATGTCTGGTCCTGTGAAAAGATCCAGTACATGTTCCCCAAGGCGCATGCTGCGGCGTATGTTATGATGGGGTGGCGGATCGCGTATTGCAAGATTAACTACCCATTGGCGTACTACTGTGCTTTTTTCAGTATCAGGGCGTCAGCTTTCTCGTATGAGATCATGTGTCTGGGCCGCGAGCATCTTGAGCGCGTCATGGCGGAGTACAGAAAACGCAGCGACAGCCTGACTAACAAGGAACAGGATGCGCTGAGGGATATGCGCATCGTACAGGAAATGTATGCAAGGGGATTTGCGTTTGAGCCAATAGACATATTCAGGGCGCATTCAAGAAACTTTCAGATTGTCAATGACAAGGTGATGCCGTCGCTGAGCAGTATTGAAGGGCTCGGAGAGAGGGCGGCAGACGCGATCATGGAGGCGGCAAAGGACGGGCCGTTCCTGTCAAAGGATGATTTCAGGAGCCGGACGAAGGTGTCAAAGACCGTGATCGACCTGATGGCGGACTTAGGCCTGCTCGGGGATATACCGGAATCGAACCAGATCAGTTTGTTTGACCTGGTTGGGTAATCAGATGGGGGAAATTCTAAAATTTTGGAATTTCCCCCTGTTTTTATGCACACGGGCACCCAAAGGAAATATGTCAGCAGAAGCTGACGGGTGCTCGGCGCGCGAGTAGGGGAAAGTCTTCCCTACTTGATTGCACACGGGCGTCGAGATGAAAAATGTCAGTAAAAGCTGACCATACTACTATATATAGCTTTCCTAGGGGCATTTTTCCCGTTTGGACACAAGATAAAGTTTGATTAATACATATGTTCCGCTTGTTATTTTGTCTGTTTTCATGTAAAATGATATCAGAGTGGTGCGAAGTGGAACTAAGTGGTGCAAAGTGGTGGTGATTGGATGTTCATGGGTGAATACAATCATACGATAGACACGAAGGGCAGGCTGATTATTCCCTCGAAGTTTCGCGAGATTTTGGGAGATGATTTCGTGGTGACGAAAGGGCTAGATGGCTGCCTGTTTGTGTACGACAACACCGAGTGGTCCGCTTTTGAAGAAAAGCTGAAGGCTTTGCCGCTTATGGACAAAGAATCTCGTAAATTTGTCCGTTTCTTCCTCGCGGGTGCAGCGAGTGTGGAGGTGGACAAGCAGGGAAGAATACTGATACCGTCTGTGTTAAGGGAGTTTGCAGCCCTGGATAAGGATGTCGTCCTGGTGGGAGTAGGGGGACGCATCGAGATCTGGAGCAAAAACCGGTGGGAGGAAACTTCGGAGTACGACGATATGGATGATATCGCAGAACATATGTCTGGACTTGGGCTGATGCTCTAGAGTATTTTCAAACACGTTCTAGGAAGTAGTCTGTCTGGGTACGGAATATGGAGAAGGAAATTTCCGTATGCTTCAGAAAGGAAACCGTAATATGGAGATGGAATTTAGACACGCGTCAGTATTACTTAATGAAACAATCGAAGCACTCAATATCAAGCCGGAGGGCATCTATCTGGATGGTACTCTTGGCGGTGGCGGACATGCCTTTGAGGTGTGTAAAAGACTGGGTGATAAAGGCAGGTTTTATGGTATCGATCAGGATGAGGCGGCCATAGAAGCTGCAGGAAAGCGATTGGAAGAATTTGGAGAGAAAGTTGCTATTATAAGGGATAATTACTGCAATGCACGAAAAGTACTGCAGGAGCGGGGAGTAGCCGGCGTGGACGGCATTCTCCTGGACCTGGGGGTATCCTCATATCAGCTCGACAATCCTGACAGAGGGTTTACCTACAAGTATGATACACCGCTTGATATGCGTATGGACCAGCGGCAGACGCTGACGGCGAGGGATATCGTGAATGATTACGATGAACAGTCGTTGTACCGCATTATTCGGGATTACGGTGAGGACCAGTTTGCCAAAAACATCGCAAAGCACATCGTGCAGAGAAGATGCACAAAGCCAATCGAGACGACCTATGAGTTAAATGAGATCATCAGCGCGGCGATTCCAGCCAAACTGCGGGCGGTTGGCGGGCATCCATCGAAAAGAACATTTCAGGCTATCCGCATTGAGTGCAATCAGGAGCTTGATGTACTCAGGAATTCTTTACAGGATTTTATCGATTTGTTAAATCCACAGGGAAGACTATGCATTATCACATTTCATTCGCTAGAGGATCGGATTGTGAAGAATTTTTTCAGGGAGATGGAGAATCCATGTACCTGTCCGCCGGAATTTCCAGTATGTATCTGTGGGAAGATTCCATATGGGAAAGTGATATCACGCAGGCCCATATGTCCCACGCAGGCACAGATGGAGGACAATCCGCGGTCAAAGAGCGCAAAACTAAGGGTTTTTGAGAGAATCTAATAAATCGGTATCTAAGGAAGGAACATTGAAAATGAGACATGCCAATTCAACAGCGAGGACAAACACGAGCAGACAGAAAACGAGCAGTCGCAATAGCCGCAGCAACAGCCAGAATTCAAGAGAGAACTATCAATATATAGATGGAAGTGCTGTCAGAAAAACACAGGCTGCATCAGGCAGGCGGGAACAGGGGCGGACAGGACCGTACACATATTCTGTGCGCCGGACACGGGTAAAAGCGGTTCCCATGAATAAAGGATATATTTTGGTGGCGGCGGTGGCATTTGTGATTGTCTGTGTGGTACTTATGGGCTATGTAAATTTGCAGTCCAATATTACCAATCACATTATTAACATATCAAAGCTAGAGAGCCAGCTCAATGAGATGAAGCTAGCAAATGACGAGACTTATACAAAGATTATGAGCAGCATTGACTTAGAGGAAATTAAGCGCATTGCAGTAAATGAGCTGGGAATGAAATACGCCAAGGAGGGACAGGTTGTCGAGTATACTGGCGAGGGAAATGATTATGTGCGCCAGTATGGGGCAGTACCTGAACCATGATGGATTGAAGTGTCAGACAGGGTGATCAGATGGCTAAGCAAAGCAATAGGACAAATAAAAATAGCAGGAATGGAAATAAGACCCGAGCCCAGGCCCGGAATCAAAGGACAATCCCAAACAAAAAAAGCAGCAATACCAAAACAGACAAGAGGATCCGGAGAAGACAGAGGATAAATGCAAACAAAGTAAAATCGATGAAGCTGGCAGTAATGATGCTGATCATTCTGCTGGCTTTTACGGGGTTGGGGGGGCGGTTGTACTGTCTTGCTCGCGACAACCAGAATGATTACCAGAAAAAGATTCTTTCGCAGCAGCGCTATGATTCCAAGACGCTGCCCTTCAAGCGCGGCAGCATACTTGACACAAACGGGACAATTCTGGCAGCGAGTGAGAAAGTGTACAATGTTGTCCTTGATTGTAAGGTGATGTTGTCTGACGAGAAGAACGAGGAGCCGACACTCACGGCGCTTGCAGAGTGCTTTGACCTGAATCTGTCCGAACTTAGGCAATATGTGTCCGAACACCCAGGTTCACAGTACTATGTCCTTAAGAGACGAATACCGTATGAGGAGATGAGCCCTTTTCTTGATCGGAAAAATGAGCACAATGCGGCGGCTGCAAAAGACAAGGATATGGGCATTATCAACGGCGTGTGGTTTGAGGAGGAATACATCAGACGCTATCCAAACAATACCCTTGCGTGTGATGTGATTGGCTTTACAGGCACGGACAACAACGGGACATACGGGTTGGAGGAGTACTATAATGACATTCTCAATGGTACGAATGGCAGAGAGTACGGATACCTCAATGACGACGCGGCACTAGAGCGCAAGACGGTGGCGGCGGTGGACGGTTACACACTTGTGAGTACAATTGATGCGAACATACAGGCGATTTGTGAAAAATATATCAAGCAGTTTAATGCAGAGCACATAAATGAGGAACGGGAGGGGCAGGGGGCCAATAATATTGGCTTGATTATACAGGACTGTAACAATGGCGATATCAAGGCGATGGCAAGCTACCCTGACTTTGACCTCAACAATCCTAAGGATTTGTCAGGCTATTACACTGAGGAGCAGATTGCCCAGATGGAGGCGGACGACACGTATTATGACACGCTAAATGCCCTCTGGAGGAATTTCTGCATATCAGATACCTATGAGCCAGGTTCCACTGCAAAAGCAATCACGCTGGCGGCGGGGATTGAGACTGGCAGGATCGTGGGCAACGAGACATATGACTGCGGGGGCTTTCTCGAGGTGGGCGGTCATACGATCAAGTGCAATATCAAGACTGGACATGGCACGCTCGATGTGAGTGGCGCCCTGGAACAGTCGTGCAATGTGGCGTTTATGAAGATGGGCGAGGCACTTGGCATAAAGAACACCCTGCAATTCGAACAAATATTTAATATTGGACTAAAAACCAATATCGACCTTGCGGGGGAGCCAAGGACCGCGGGTCTAGTCTACAATGAGAGCTCGATGCGGTCGGCAGAGCTTGCCACAGCGTCCTTTGGACAGGGTTATAATGTCACGATGATTGAGATGGTGACAGCTTTTTCTTCTATTATAAATGGTGGTTATTATTATGAACCGCACATGGTCAGCAAGATTACAAATTCGAGCGGCGATACGATCAGGAATATTGAGCCTAGGGTGCTCAAGCAGACCATATCGGCCACGACATCAGAACAAATGCGCCAGTATCTCTATGCAGCAGTTGCAGAGGGGACCGGAAAGTCGGCGCGCCCGGCTGGCTATGCGATAGGTGGCAAGACGGGGACTGCGGAGACTGTACCGCGCGATCATACGAATTATGTGGTGTCTTTTATCGGTTTTGCGCCGGCAGATGACCCGCAGATTGTCATTTACTGTGTGATTGACAGGCCAAACGTGAAGGACCAGGCGCATGCAACGTATGCCACAGGAATCGTCAAAAATGTTCTGACAGAAGTGCTTCCGTACCTGCATATTGCAAAGACAGAGGAAATGACGATTGCGGAGCAGGAGGAAGTGGACAATATCCTTGGCAACATTGTTCAGGATGATACGACTAGCAAAGGGGACAATGAGGCTGAAGCTGGCAATGATCCTGCACAGCCGGGTGGCAATACAGAGGGCAGCAGTGACAATACACAGAGCAGTACTCCAGGGGAGTTTGGACAAGGTAGCGGGACACCGTTCTATGTGGTTGATCCCGATACAGGGGAGCTCATTGATCCTACAACTGGTGACAGAGCACAGATGGATTACGCGTCTGAGGACAGTGATGTGCTCCCGGAACCCGCAGACAATGACAGCGGCGGGAATACAGGCGGTTCTGCGCAAGAATAGCGGGCGTCATATATCATTCATCGGTATCATAAAATAGTAGCAATACAGATTTTATGATATCAGAGGGGTATAATGACGATCAAAAACAGCGCGGGAAGACGGAATATGACTGTTCAGAAAAGAAAGACCTTCGTACTGTGCGTGGTCTCTGTCCTGACACTCTTACTGCTATGTGTGCGTGTGGGATATCTGATGATTTTCTGTTCGGAGTACTATACAGAGCTTGCAACGGACCTTCATGAGAGGGAGCGTGACATCAAGGCTGCAAGGGGAAGAATTATCGATTCGACAGGGACTGTACTAGCAGATAACAAGACAGTCTGTACGATATCGGTCATTCACAGCCAGCTAAAAGACCCCGAACAGGTGATCGATATGTTGTGCCGGGAGCTTGGGCTTTCCGAGGAATATGTGCGCAAGCGTGTGGAAAAATACAGTGCCAGGGAGCGTATTAAAAGCAATGTAGACAAAGAGACAGGCGACCGGATACGAAGTTATGATATGGCGGGAGTGAAGGTAGATGAAGATTATAAACGTTATTATCCATATGACGATCTGGCATCGAAGGTGCTAGGTTTTACAGGTGGGGACAATCAGGGTATTATTGGCCTTGAGGTTGTCTATGAGAAGTATCTGACCGGAAGAAAGGGACAGATCCTGACGCTTACAGACGCTAAGGGGATTGAGCTTGATGGTATGGGAGAGCGCAGGAAGGAGCCAGAGGAAGGGAAAGACCTGTATATTAGCCTTGATGTAAACATACAGAAGTATGCTACACAGCTTGCAAAGCAGGCATATGAGACAAAACAGGCGGCAGGCGTGTCAATCATTGTTATGAACGTCAACAATGGTGAGATTCTTGCGATGGTGGATGTGCCGGAATTTCATCTCAATGATCCATATACACTGATCGAGGAGTTCCAGGTAGATACCATACAGTCAGAGGACACAGTAGAAGGGCAGACGAAGACAGGGCAGGAGAGCACGCAGGATTTTCTGAACGGCATGTGGAGAAATCAGTGCATCAACGATACCTATGAGCCGGGATCTACCTTTAAGATCATTACGGCGGCGGCGGGGCTTGAGAGCGGTGCGGTCCGTCTGGAAGACCAGTTTTCGTGTCCTGGCTTTATCATCGTGGATGACCGCAAGATCCGCTGTCACAAGATTGCAGGTCATGGGGCAGAGGATTTTACCCACGCGGTCATGAACTCCTGTAACCCGGTTTTTATCACGGTTGGCCTGCGGATTGGCGTGGAGCGCTACTACCAGTATTTTACGCAGTTTGGGTTGAAGCAAAAGACAGGAATCGACCTCCCAGGCGAAGCGGGAACAATTGTTCACAAACCTGATAAGATGGGAGAGGTAGAGCTTGCCACAATGTCGTTTGGACAGTCCTTTCAGATTACGCCAATCAGGCTGATGACAACCGTGGCGGGGTTGATTAACGGCGGAAAGCTGGTGACGCCGCATTTTGGCGTGAAGGCGGTGAGCACCGACGGTACGTCCGTCGATGAGTTTGTCTATCCGGTCTCAGAGGGGATTGTGTCAACAGAGACTACAGAGAAGCTTAGATATGCACTGGAGCAGGTTGTGGAGAACGGGGGCGGCAAGAACGGCTATGTGGAAGGCTTCCGTGTGGGTGGCAAGACTGCTACGAGCCAGACACTTCCAAGGGGAAACGGTAGATATATCGCTTCGTTTCTGGGATTTGCCCCGGCAGATGACCCCAAGGTCATGGCGCTGGCCATCATCGACACACCGCAGGGTACATATTATGGCGGGCAGATCGCAGCACCTGTCGTGCGTCAGCTTTTTGAGAATATCCTGCCATATTTGGAGGAGATCGGCTATGAGTGATGGCCGGGAAATATCATTATTCGTGGAAGAGGGTATAGGGATTATATGATTGATATAAAGGATAAGAGTGTGATCATTGTCGGGACGGGCAAGAGCGGTATCGGTTCGGCTGTGCTGCTTGAAAAAAACGGTGCGCTGCCAGTGATATATGATGGAAATGAGAAGACAGATGTGGAGGCCGTGAGAGCATCACTGAAAGACCAGCTTGGCCATGAGACGGCGGCCGTCATTTATACAGGGACCTTCCCAGAAAAAATAACAGATGGTATTGAACTTGCTGTGTTAAGCCCGGGTGTGCCTGTCGATGCGGATTTCGTGGTGTATATGAAAGCGCAGGGTATTCATATATGGGGCGAAATCGAGCTTGCGTACCACTTTGCAAAAGGCAGGGTACTTGCAATTACAGGCACGAATGGCAAGACGACGACGACATCGCTGGTGGGGCAGATTATGCAGGAGTATTATGAGAGCGTTTACATTGTGGGCAACATCGGGAATCCCTACACGGACGCTGCGCCGTTCATGCGTGAGGATACCGTGTCAGTCGCAGAGGTTTCGAGCTTCCAGCTTGAGACAATCGAGGATTTTCACCCGCAGGTGTCAGCGATATTAAACATTACGCCCGATCACTTAAATCGCCATCATACGATGGAGAACTACGCGGCGGCGAAGGAAGCGGTGACAAAGAATCAGACAGAGGAGGACTTCTGCATCCTCAATTATGAGAATGAATATACGCGAGCGTTCGGTGACAGGTGTCCAGCCAAGGTCGTGTATTTTTCCTCGGCGCGAAAGCTCCAGGACGGACTCTACTATGAAGGGGAAGAAATCTATCTCGCCACAGACGGCGTGTCACAGCGTCTATTGAATGTAAAGACGGATATGAACCTCGTTGGAATCTGCAACATAGAGAATGTTATGGCAGCAATCGGAATCAGCATGAGCGCGGGTGTGCCAATGAAAAATATCCTTGACACAATCAGGCGTTTTGTGGCAGTGGAGCACAGGATTGAGTATGTGGCGACAAAGAGGGGGGTTGTGTACTACAATGACTCCAAGGCGACCAACACAGATGCCGCCATACAGGGAATCAGGGCAATGGACCGGCCGACGGTGCTGATTGGCGGCGGGTACGATAAGGGGAGCACTTATGATGACTGGATAGGCAGCTTTGACGGTAAGGTGAAGAAGCTTGTCCTGATCGGACAGACGCGGGAGAAAATAGCGGCGTGTGCAGTCAAATGTGGCTTTCCACGGGAGGATATACTCTTTGAGGATACGTTCGAGGCGGCGCTTGACACCTGCGTGAGGGAGGCAGAAGCAGGGGACGCCGTGCTCCTATCGCCTGCCTGCGCAAGTTGGGGAATGTTCCCGAATTATGAGGTGAGGGGTTGTCAATTCAAGGATTACGTAAACAAGCTAAAGGAGTGATATTGTGGCAAGACAGCTCGTGGCAAAGCAGCCAATAAAATTTCGCAGCAGCAAACACAATATGGATTATGTGCTTCTGACAGTGGTTCTGTTTCTGGTTGGTTTTGGGCTTTTGATGATATATTCGGTGAGCTCTTATGAGGCCGGGGTGGACTATGGAGATTCCGCATTTTATCTGAAAAACCAGGCGCAGAATACTGTTGTTGGATTTGTTGCACTGTTTATTATGATTAAGTTTCCATATAAGGAGCTGCAGCGGTTTGATGTGCTGGCAATGATTGTGTCAGCGGTATTGATTATGTTGGTAAAAACGCCAATTGGCATCACCAGAAACGGTGCGAGCCGTTGGATTAATGTGGGAATCACGACATTTCAGCCGGCTGAGGTGGCAAAGATCGGTGTGATTATCTATCTGGCTAGTATTATCCAGCGGCTCGAGAGCTTGGGCAAAAATATCATACGGACGCCAAAGGGGCTTGCAATTGTGCTGGTGCCGCCCACTATCATCGCAGGATTAGTCTACATACTGACCAGCAATTTAAGCTCTGCCATTATTATCATGGGGATTGCGGTGGCGATGGTTTTTGTGGCAGTGCCGGATTACAAATGGTTCGTGGTGGCTGGTGTGACGGGGCTTGCCGCGGTTATGGCGCTGGTGACATATGTCGCTAACGCGGATACATCGGGTGGAAGTTTCCGTATGGGACGTATTGCAGCATGGCTTCATCCGGAAGCCTACAGCACGGATAAGGCGTTTCAGACGCTGCAGGCGCTGTATGCCATCGGCTCAGGTGGTATCTGGGGAAAAGGGTTGGGACAGAGTATGCAGAAGCGGGGGTTTCTGCCAGAGGCCCAGAATGACATGATTTTCTCTATTATCTGCGAGGAGCTGGGACTGTTTGGCGCGGTGGCGATTATCCTACTCTTTGTGGTGCTGATCTGGAGCTGCATGGTGATTGCCAACAAGACAGTGGACCGGTTTGGCTCGCTGCTTGTAGTGGGTGTCATGGCGCACTATGCCATACAGGTTATCTTAAACATTGCTGTTGTGACCAACACAATCCCAAACACAGGAATTACGCTGCCGTTTATCAGTTATGGCGGCACCTCGACACTCTTTTTGCTGGTGGAGATTGGAATTGTGCTGAATGTGAGCAAGAACTGTCGGTAATTTTTTGTTGGTAAATAATCACCTAGTAATTATTTACCTATTCACGCATATAATATGATGATTGATTGGATTATGTGGTGAAACAGATGGCCCATTTTGGCAGAGATGATGTGTCTATAAGGATGGAGGGAGAAAGGCCGCTTGGCGGCAGGATACGGATACAGGGTTCTAAAAACGCAGCGCTTCCGATACTGGCGGCCTGTATGCTGATACCGGGGGAATGCGTGCTGCGCGGTTGTCCAGATATCTCGGATATCGAATGTATGTTCAACCTTCTGGAGAGCACAGGGGCAAAGACTTCCCGGACAGCAGACCAGGTAAAGATCGACACAGGCAGCGTGCGGGAGTACAGACTGCCGGAAAAATATGTCTCGGCAATGCGCTCGTCCGTTGTCCTGATGGGCGCGATGCTAGGGCGGCTGGGCGAGGTGCATGTCAACTATCCCGGCGGGTGTGTCATCGGCGAGCGGCCCATTGACTTGCATCTGTATGGATTGGAAAAGCTTGGTGCGCAGATATGGATTGACGGAAACCATATCCATGCATATGCCGATGAGCTCAGGGGCGCAACGGTCACGTTCCCGTTTCCCAGCGTGGGGGCGACACAGAATGTGATTATGGCGGCTGTGACAGCCCGGGGCACGACGGTTATCAAAAATGCCGCAAAGGAGCCTGAGATTATTGAGCTGTGCAGATTTTTAAATATGGCAGGAGCGGATATTGACTATTCGGGCACGTTATTAAAGACAGGCAGAATCGTGATCCGGGGCGTCGAGCTTTCAAGGCTTTGCGGCGTCGTGTACGATGTCATTCCTGACAGGATTGTCGCGGGGACGTATCTCTTTGCAGCCTTGGCAGCAGGCGGTGAGATTACACTGGAAAATATTCCCATAAGACAGCTGGACAGTATCTGTGATACGATAAGGAGGATGGGTGCCATGCTCACTGTCCGCGCAGCGCAAAATGAGGTGACAATCAACGCGTGCGACCGTGACCGCATTGTAAATGTCCCATACATAGAAACAGAGGTGTATCCGGATTTCCCGACAGACTTACAGTCACCGCTGCTCGTGGCGGCATGCGCTGCAAAGGGGAAGCTGGTTGTCAGGGAGAAGATTTTTTCTAGCAGATTTCGGATTGTGGAGGAACTGCAGAGAATGGGCGCGGACATCACCGTCGAAGGGGACACCGCAGTTGTGACAGGCGGTAGGAAACTCGAGGGGCGGACTGTCATTGCAAGGGAGCTTAGGGGCGGCGCGGCGCTTGTCATCGCAGGCTTGTGCGCGGCAGGTATCACAACGGTGGCTGATTCAGGGTTTATCAGGAGAGGTTATCAGGATATTGTAGGGGATTTTACACAACTTGGGGCGCGGATTGGCTATGTTGGCTGACAGACTCCGGGAATGAGGAAAAGGCATGGAAAAACAGTACAGTGAACTAATAAAAATGCCAGAAATGAGAATCAAACTGCGGATTATCATGATACTGGGCATCATCAATGTACTTCTTGGGGCGTCGTATTTCGTGCTGACGCACTATGCCGTCAGGACTGTCCAGGTCGATGGCAACAAGCACTATTCCGCCGAGGAGATCAAGGCAATGGTCATGACAGGATTTCTGGGTGACAACTCCCTGTACCTGTCCCTGAAATACAAGAATAAGGGGATTGAGGATGTCCCGTTTGTGGAGACGATGGATGTCGTGGTCCAGTCAAATGACACAATCCGCATCAACGTTTACGAGAAGGCGCTTGCAGGCTATGTGCAGTATCTGGGCAGGTACATGTATTTTGACAATGAGGGCGTCGTGGTTGAGTCCTCCAAAGTCACCACAAAGGGCATTCCCCAGGTGACAGGACTTGATTTTGACCATATTATACTCCACGAGAAGCTTCCCGTGGAAAATGATCAGATTTTTCAGAATATACTGACAATCACGAAGCTGCTCAACAAATATGATGTCCTGTGCGACAAGATACAGTTTGACAGCAACTATAATGTCATACTTGGGTACAGTACAGTGAAGGTCCGGATTGGCCCTATGGAAAACCTCGATGAAAAGCTGATGCAGTTGCCCCAGATTCTGCCGTCCCTAGCGGGGGAGAAGGGGACGCTGGATTTGCAGAACTACACAGCGGACCGCAAAAGTGTTTCTTTTGAAAAGGGAAACTGAAAAAGAAAATGGGATGTAAAAATGGGAAGCGGATATCAGGGCTCACAATAAAATAAAAAAGAAAAGTAAAAAATAGGTTGATTAATTGCTAAAAAAATTATATGATAAGTTAGATGGAATTTAATAGGAAGTATGAAGGAGGAAGGAAACTTGCTCGAGATTAGATCAAACGAAACAGACGCAGCAGCAAGGATAATAGTAGTAGGTGTCGGCGGCGCAGGCAACAACGCTGTCAACCGAATGATAGATGAGACGATTACAGGTGTTGAGTTTATAGGTGTCAATACAGACAAGCAGGCCCTGCAGCTGTGCAAGGCGCCCAAGCTTTTGCAGATCGGGGAGAAGCTGACCAAGGGACTTGGTGCAGGAGCGAAGCCCGAGGTGGGCGAGAAGGCCGCAGAGGAGAGCTCGGAGGATATAAAGGAATCACTGAAAGGGGCGGACATGGTATTTGTCACCTGCGGAATGGGCGGCGGTACTGGGACAGGCGCGGCGCCTATTGTGGCGGCGATTGCCAAGGAGATGGGCATTCTCACGGTCGGCGTTGTCACGAAGCCCTTTAAGTTCGAGGCGCGTACCCGTATGACGAACGCCCTGACAGGGATTGAGAAGCTCAAGGAGCACGTGGATACGCTGATTGTCATTCCCAATGACAAGCTGCTTGAGATCGTTGACAGACGGACAACCATGCCAGATGCGCTGAAAAAGGCGGACGAGGTGCTCCAGCAGTCCGTGCAGGGCATCACGGACCTCATTAACGTGCCATCTGTCATCAACTTGGACTTTGCGGATGTGCAGACGGTTATGAAGGAGAAGGGTATCGCGCATATTGGCATCGGTTACGGCAAGGGGGAGGACAAGGCCGCAGAGGCCATCAAGATGGCTGTCAATTCACCGCTCCTGGAGACGACGCTCGATGGTGCAACAGATGTTATTTTAAATATTTCAGGCGATATCTCCATCTTTGACGCAAACGACGCAGCAAGCTATGTGCAGGAGCTTGCAGGGGAGGATATCAATGTCATCTTCGGTGCGATGTACAACGAGGATATGGCGGATTCCTGCACTGTTACGGTCATTGCGACAGGTATCGTCGAGAAGAAGCAGAATATACCGCTCAACAATATGGGCAGGATCAACAGCAATTTTTCGGTGAAGCCAAACAACGTACCAGGTGCACCGGCAAGGCCAAGACCGCAGGCACCGGCAGGTGGCAATGTGATTTATCCAAATGGACAGGCTCCCCAGGGGGACGGGCAGCCCAGGCCAAACAACGGGCTCAAACCGCCAACAGATTTAAGAAGCAATGTGAAGGAACAGACTCTGAACATACCAAGTTTTTTAAAGAGATAGCATAAAAAGTCGAAAAATAAACATCATTTTGTCCCATGCTTTGACAAAAAAGCATGGGACATTTTTTGTATAATTCTTTTT
Source organism: uncultured Lachnospiraceae bacterium (assembly GCA_910588755.1). Classification (GTDB taxonomy): domain Bacteria; phylum Bacillota; class Clostridia; order Lachnospirales; family Lachnospiraceae; genus COE1. The sequence goes on from CAJUQZ010000051.1 coordinate 13,961, forward strand.
AAGGACGGAGGTGATTGGGATTTATGAGATATATATCGATATTTTCTGGGTACAGAATGTTTTGATGGATATGCAGCTTTTGGTTCTGACGCTGCTGCTGCTTGGGGAAAAAATTATATTTTTCAGGCTGCTTATGGCATCGCTGGCAGGCGGCGTGGGAGCTGTGGCAATCCTGCTGTCAGGCATGGGCTTTGGCGTGGCGTATATCCTGCTAGTGCTATTGCTGGATGCGGCGATGCTCCTTATGTGCGTACAGCAGCCCATAAGGCGCAAAATTGCGCGCCAAAAGCTTGCGATGGGGATTATTTACCTGCATGGGATGGTGTTTGCCTACGGAAAGCTTCTGGCATGTGCAAACAGGCTTGTGGGAAAGTTTTTTGCGCAGCTTACCGTGACAGCGCTGATCATTGGGATCGTAGGTTTTATGCTTCTCTACCGCAAACGGGCAGGGGCAAGGCAGATCTACAATGTCACACTGACAGAGGAGGGGGAGAACGCGGTATACAAGGCACTGTTTGACACAGGAAATTTTTTGACAGACCCTGTGTCCGGCAAACCGGTGAGTGTGGTAGAGGAGACAGAAGCAACGAGGAAATGGCTGGAAAAGTATCCACACAAATATAAGATCATTCCCTATCAGAGCGTCGGGGAGGCGCACGGGGTTTTAGAAGGGCTCGTGGTCGATGAACTGGTCATACAAAAGGAAAGGGAACAGGTGGTGAAAAAAGGAGCGGTAGTGGCGCTCTACAAAGGGAAGCTGTCGAAGGACGGAGCCTTCCAGATGATTTTGAACCATAGCCTGATGACGTGACAGAATGGAGGACAATTATGATCATAAAACTGTATCTGCCGGGGAAAATACGGCTGTCCCTGGCAAAAAATGTCAATAAAAACGCAGCTGGAAACGAGATTCACTATATCGGAGGCTCCGAGGTGCTCCCACCTCCGCTTGAGAGCGAGGAGGAGAATGAGGCGATCAACGGCTTGGAGACAGAGCGGGCCAGTGAGGCGAGGGCGCTTTTGATCGAGCACAATCTAAGGCTTGTCGTGTATATCGCCAAAAAGTTTGACAACACGGGCGTTGGCGTCGAGGATCTGATCTCGATTGGCACGATCGGTCTCATCAAGGCGATCAACACCTTCAACCGCAGCAAGAACATTAAGCTGGCGACATATGCGTCAAGGTGCATTGAAAATGAGATCTTAATGTACCTTAGAAGAAACAATAAGACAAAACTTGAAGTCTCCATCGATGAGCCATTGAACGTGGACTGGGACGGCAACGAGCTGCTTTTGTCGGATATTCTGGGAACCGATGAGGACGTGATCTACAAGGATCTGGAGACCGAGGTGGAGCGCAGCCAGCTAAAGCGCGCGATATCCAGGCTTGGGGAGCGGGAGCGGACGATCATCATGCTGCGGTTTGGCCTGAACAACCCCGATGACATGGAGATGACGCAGAAGGAGGTAGCGGATTACCTGGGGATATCGCAGTCCTATATCTCAAGACTGGAAAAGAAGATTATGAAACGGCTGAAAAAGGAGATGGCAAGTTAAGCCATTTTTGTGACGGAACATAGACGTATTTATGTCCTCGTACATATGTTTGCATAGACGTTCAAAGTCTGCGCGAACATAGAACATGGAGGAACATTGCGGATTAAAGTCTGCAAATTCCTCCGGAAATAATGGAGGATTATAAATATGGCACTTGGAAAAGTTGAAATATGTGGTGTAAATACGTCAAAGCTCCCTGTACTCAAAAACGAGGAAAAACAGGCGCTTTTTGAAAAGATAGAGCAGGGGGATATGCAGGCGAGGGAGGAGTATATCAGAGGGAATCTCAGGCTGGTATTAAGTGTGATCAAGCGCTTTTCACAGTCCAATGAGAATGTCGATGATCTGTTTCAGATCGGGTGCATCGGTCTGATCAAGGCGATCGACAACTTTGATTCCAGCCTCGATGTCAAATTTTCCACCTACGCGGTTCCCATGATCATCGGAGAGATACGGCGGTTTCTTCGGGATTCGAGCAATCCGATCCGCGTGAGCCGCTCGTTAAAGGATACGGCGTACAAGGCGATCTATGCCAAGGAGAATCTCACGAAAAAGAACCTGCGCGAGCCGACGATCATGGAGATCTCGGAGGAGATTGGCATTCCCAAAGAGGATATTGTGTACGCCCTCGATGCCATACAGAATCCGATGAGCCTCTATGAGCCGGTGTACACGGAGGGTGGGGACACACTGTATGTGATGGACCAGATCAGCGACAAGAAGTGCAAGGAGGACAACTGGGTTGAGAACATTTCCCTAAGTGAGGCGATGAAGCGGCTCGACGAGCGGGAGAATGAGATCATCAACCTGCGTTTCTTCGAGGGAAAGACGCAGATGGAGGTCGCCGAGTACATCGGCATCTCCCAGGCGCAGGTGTCAAGACTTGAGAAAAACGCGCTGCGCACGATGAAGAAGTACCTGGCATTTTAAATATCAACCGGGCAGGGGAAAGCCTTTCCCCTGCCCGTCGGGCGTCCGTGTGCATAGGCAAAAGACTTCCAGGACTTTCCTGGAAGTTTTTTGCTGATAAATACGCAGGTTTCGAGCAATTCTTTTAAAAATTTTAACTGACAGACAATATATACTATTGACTTAATCGAAGAAACAATTTAAAATAGAAATTAAGTTGTTAAAGTAGCGGGGTGGATACTGCTATTTTAATAAAAGTACTTATAGACTATAGTGTGAAAGGATGTTACTTATGAATGAACAAAACAGATTAGGTCGTAGGTTTAGTATTAAGTGGTTGGTGATTTCATTAGTATCGCTGCCAATGATGCTGGCGTGTATTGTTATCGTGTCGGTATCTACGCTGACGCTGAAACAAGGGATGGAATCCGAGACATTTAAGACGCTGAAAGGATTGGCAACAGGCACAATGCTTGCATTGGATGGGATTTCCTCCGGAAATTATTCCATGCAGGGAGATGACTTGTACAAAGGCGATGTGAATCTCTCACAGGAGCTGGGCGAACTGGTTGATCATTATGCAAGCACCAACAATGGCGAGCTTACCCTGTTTTTTGGTGATGTGAGGCGCGCAACGACGATCAAAGACACTGCGGGCAATCCGATTGTGGGTACCAAGGCAGATCCCAAGGTAGTTACAAAGGTATTAAATGGTGGGGAGGAGTACTCTAGAGACGATTTTGAGATCAACGGCTCACTCTATTATGGTTACTATGTTCCGATAAAGGACAGTACAAACCAGATTGTCGGCATGGTTTGCGCGACAAAGGAGAGGGAGACTATCAACAACTATATTTCGGTCAGACAGACCTTTATTGTCGGCATGGCTGTTGCGATCTATGTGATCTGCATTTTCTTTGCCACAGTAGTCACCAAGAAAAAGATTCAGTATCCGCTGAACAAACTGTCTGATGTTGCCAGAAGAATGGCAAGGGGTGACATTAATATTCATCTTGAGAGAACATCGAATGATGAGTTTGGTGATCTGACAGAAGATTTTATGTTGATGACCAAGACGATTGGGGATCAGGTTCGTGTCACAGAGCAGGTTGCAGAGGGTGATCTGACAGCGACCTACAAGAAGGCGAGCGAGGATGACGCGCTCGGCGCAGCGATCGTGAAGATGCTGCGTGACAATAACAGGAATCTTTCTACAATACGCGACGCAGCAGCGAGGATGTCATCGGGCGCAAACGAGGTTGCGAGTGCGAGCAACTCCCTGGCACAGGGTACGACACAGCAGGCGAGCGCGATCGAGGAGATCACCGTTTCTATCGAGGAGATTGCTAACGGCGCGAAGGTCAATGCAGACGACGCAAACAGGGCAAACGAACTGGTGCAGAATACAAAGGACGGCGCAATCCGCGGCAACGAGCAGATGAAACAGATGATCGCGGCGATGCAGGACATCAACGAGTCTTCCGAGAATATCTCAAAGATCATGAAGGTGATCGACGATATCTCGTTCCAGACCAATATTCTTGCACTGAATGCTTCCGTGGAGGCTGCAAGGGCAGGTGTACATGGAAAAGGCTTTGCCGTTGTCGCAGACGAGGTCAGGACACTGGCGAACAAGTCCGCAGAGGCTGCAAAGGATTCCGCAGTCATGATCGAGGATTCCATCAAGAAGGTGGAAGTTGGTTCCAAGCTTGCGGTTGAGACGGCTGCGGCGCTCGAGGAGATCTTAGCTTCGGTGGAGAACATCGCATCGATCGTGAGCAATATCGCGGAGGCTTCTGTGAACCAGGCAAGCTCGGTAGGACAGGTCAACGCTGGAATCACACAGATCGCTGACGTGGTGCAGACCAACTCCGCAACATCAGAAGAGTGCGCGGCTGCGAGTGCAGAGCTTTCAAGTCTCGCAGGACAGCTGCAGAATGCGGTTAGCAAGTATAAGCTTCTTGCTGGAAAAGGCAGAAAGTCTGATTTTGATTCGACATCGTACGATGACAGTGACTATGTTGACAACGAGAGCATTATCTCACTGGATTCTGATTTCGGAAAATATTAAAGACAGAATAAGGTTGTTATTTGCTACCCCGGCACTTGTTGCCGGGGTAGTGTTTCAGAGGAAAAATGCGGATTTATACAGCAAAGACATATGAACTGCAGGCAGAGGAAGAGAAACAATTGTTCGAATTGCTGGACGAGGACCGGATACAGAAGGTTACAGCGATCAGAAGCAGGGAAGAGAGAACACGCAGTATTTTTGCAGGGCTTCTGCTCCGCTATGCATTTTTGCGCGCGGGTTATGACGCGGCATGTTGGAAGCAGGCGAAAATTGGGAGAGGGCCATATGGCAAACCGTACATCAAAGGGTTTCGGGAGTTTTACTATGGATTGTCCCATTCAGGGGAATGGGTGGCCTGTGCGCAGGATACGGCGCCGGTTGGGATCGACCTGCAGGAAATGAAACCGTGGAAGATGACGCTCGCAAGGCGCTTTTACCATGAGACAGAGTATGCGAGGCTGCTTACATTGGACGGGGCAGATCCTTGCAGGCAGGCAGAGGAATTTTACAGTATGTGGACGGCCAAGGAGAGCGCAGTGAAGCGAAACGGCCGGGGAATCGGCGCAGGGATCAGCCAGTATGTGACGGCGGACGATTACCGCAAGGTCTGTGATATAGACAGCGGGCGGACATATTATACTAGGCGGTATGACAGTGTAAAGGGGTATATGGTCTGTGTGTGCAGTGAGACAGATTTTTTTCCAGATGTACCCGAGAACATTGATATGAAAAATTGGATATGGAGGGAAATAGATGTTGTTAAAAGTGAACGGAAAAAATGCAGTGAAAAAGGGTGAGGTCATTTTTCAGGAAGGGGAGGAGATGGGCCAGATCGGGATTGTCCTCTCCGGAAAGGTGGCTATGCAGGGCGCACATTTTAGAATGATTTGTCCGCAGGGAACCTATCTGGCGCTAAATGCGTTGGGAAGCCAGGTTTACACAGCAACCTACACGGCGTTGGAGGATTCGGTGGTCTTTGCGCTTCCCGTCGAGGGGGAGGCGACGATACGAAATGTCATCGCGAAGAACGCGGATTACCGCGCCATCATGGTTTCCTCACAGTTCCGGACAGCGGTGGAGCTCTACAGGATCAAGTCGAGCCTTAGCGAGCGCGCGGCGCGCCTGTGCTCCTTTGCGCAGCGTAGCTATGAGGATTACAAGGGCATCTGCGGGGCATACAGCGTGCCTGTGACCGGCGTTGAGGAGCTCGAGGAGCTTTTGCCGTATGAGGAGTCGCAGTGTGCCGGCGAGGACAGGGTCCCATACTATGAGGAGGGCGCAAAGATTCCGCTGAACGCGACAAAGATGTATTTCTCGTACAGTGAACAGATGGCGCACATGCAGGTAAATGAGATTGTGGAGCTTGTGTCGGTGCTGCAAGAGGACTGCGTGGAGCTGACAGATTATATCAGGAATCTGATGGACGCAATGTGTCTTAGAAACAGGGATAACCTGTTTGACTATATCTGCGAGGTCGCACATCAGATCAGCGAGAAGGACGATATCCCCAATGAGATCAGCATGCTTTTGAATGGACTGGCGGATGAGATTGCCTTCCAGCACAAGGAGCTGGAAAGCCAGGCGCAGCATGTGCCGGCGTTTGACAGGGATGCGTTAAGGCACAAGATGGAAGACCTGCTGGCGGGTGTGGCGCCTGTCGTGTCGGAGAAGTCCCAGGAGGAGCGCGAGGAGGACATCAAACGGGATGTGGCGTCCCTGCGCGGCTCGATGGAGCAGATTTTAAAATTTGCTGCGTTTAGTGACACGGACAGCGAGACACTCCGCAAAAATGTAGACCATCTGGTGAGTGCGCCGGACAGAATGTCGGTCGAGGACGATGTCAAAAAGGCCAAAAAGGCAATCACACCGCTTGTGTTCAAGCTGTATCTGTGCTGTTACCGCAAGATCAAGGAGGGACTGATCCATCCGCCCAAGGCTGTTGAGCTGTTTATGAACTATGGCATGCTCGACGAGCGGCTGCTCGACGAGGAGCACCTGCGGTTTCTGTGCGGCATAGAGCCAGAGACAAACGAAGGCCCGTGCAAGGTGGTCACAATGATGGAGTGGCTTGACATGATCCATGAGGGCAAGCGGGAGCCGTCAAAGAGTGAGTTTAACGAGGATTATGTGGAGAATCTGCGCTCGCTCAAAAAGCAGGGCGAGATTACCGAGAAGGAGCAGAAGGCGCTGCTGCAGGATATGGACCGCCGCGTTGAGTACGAGGTTATGAACATGCAGATGAGCAATTCAAAAACCCTGTATGGCCAGCCGTCCTCGTACATGCCGATTCTCTATAAGGAAGCAATCTTTGGCTATCTTGACAAGATCCTTGTCACCAGAAAGAAGATCAACGAGAGCGTACAGCGCCTTGTGAAGGTCGATTACTCGGTATTTTACAGAGAAGTCATCTACTCGAACACAGAGCTGAAGATTATCAATGAGACCGTTATGAAAAATGTGTATCCCGATGTGATTTTATTCCCGCTTTTTGGTACAAACGCGTCGATGTGGCAGGAGATTGGCAGCAAGAACAAAGGCACGCCGGGGCGGTTCTGCTTCCCGATCATGACAAGCTCCAACATCGATGACATGATGGTAAAGATGTTTGGCCGCTTCCGTTGGGAGCTCTGCCGTTGTATACAGGGAATGGCGTGGAACGATGTCAAGGTGAAGTCGCTCACCTCGGAGTATATGGATTACATACAGTTCTACAGGAAAAACAGGGATCTGTCCGATGAGGCGCGCGACAAGGTGAAGCTGCAGATCCAGAAGTCGAGAAACAATTCAAGAGAGACGTTCCTGATCGACTATGAGGCGTGGATCAAGAACGAGGCGAACGGCTCGATGAAAATGAACAAGGTGGCCAGGGAGCTGCTTGCGACATACTGTCCGTTTGAGAAAGAGATCCGCATGAAGCTCAATGCCCAGCGGCCGTATGAGGTGGCGCAGGCGCGCAGCTTCAGGAACGCAGTGAAGAAGAAACAGGAGCTGGAGTTAAAGATCAAAGCGCTGCAGAAGGTGACGCCGGAGGTTCCAAAGGAGATTATGGATACCTACAAATTTTATGCGGAAATGTAGAGATAAAAGGTTACTAAATTTGTTGATTCTGCCCGTCAATCCCGCGTATAAGGATTCCAAGGAGGATGCGCCCGTGGATATTGGCGGGCAGACGCCGATTGAGAAACGAAATGCGTTAGATGATCTGAACCTGGCAGCGGAGTGTGTCTACCACTTTGCCAAAACCGGGGAGTTGTCCCCGGCCTTGAAGTGGGAAAAGGCTCCGTGGCTAGAGTAGATTTATTCATTCATAAGTTCTGATTTGGGGGAGTCCGTGGTTTCGGGCTCCTCTGTGTCTATGTTTTCAGACTCGGGAAGGAGGATTGTCACCGTCTCGATACGGTTGTTTTCCACCTTCTTGGCGGTCAGCGTAATACCGTCTTTTGTGACAACGGATTCTCCCTCTGTCGGGAAGCGGTCTAAGAGCTCAATCATAATGCCGCCGATGGAGTCATAATCCTCGGAGTCAAATTTTGTCTCAAGGACATCGTTGATATCGTCTAGCTTCAGGCTGCCGCCGACCTCGTATGCATTGTCGCTAATTTTCTTAAAGAGTTCGGCCTCGTCGGCGTCGTACTCATCGCGGATCTCACCGACGATCTCCTCTAATAAATCCTCCACAGTGATCATGCCGACAGCTGCACCATACTCATTTAATACAAATGCGACATTGGTGGTCAGAAGGCGCATCTCCAGCAATAGGTCTGCTGTCTTTTTGTACTCATAGGTATAGTATCCTTCGCGCAGGATATCTTGTATCCTGAAATGCTCTCTGTTCTCCACAAGGAGAAAATCCTTTACAATCACGATTCCGATGATGTTGTCAACCTCATTTTCATAGACTGGAATCCGGGAGTACATGGATTCGCGGAACAATGCAAGAAGCTCATCGTAGGTCGCGTTGACATCGATCGAAGTCATGTCGATGCGGGGAATCATGATGTCCTTTGCCACAGAGTCACCAAAATCAAATACGTTGTAGATCAGCTTCTTCTCTTCCTTTTCGATCACGCCGTCCTCGTGGCTTACGTCCACATAGGTTTTGAGCTCCGTCTCCGTCATTGTCACACGCGAGGATTGGTCGATGTGGAGCATTCCGAGGAAAAATCCTGAAATCTTATCGATAACATATATGAACGGCGTCAGCACCTGCATCAGAAAATAGATGATTCTCGCGTAGGCAAGGGACAGCTTTTCATTGTTGCACATCGCCCATGTCTTTGGGACGATCTCGCCACATATCAGGATGACCAGCGTCAGTATGCCAGTTCCGATGCCGACAGCAGCATTTCCCCAGAGCCGTATGACGAGCGAGGTCATGAGGGAGGAGGCGCTGATATTGACAATATTGTTGCCGATTAAGATCGCACTGATCAGCTTGCTCTTGTTGTCGAGAATCTTCTGAAGCGTGAGTACCCGCCCAGAGGGATTTTCGTCGGCCAGGGCGCGTACCTTGACGCTGCTTATGGTGGTGAGCGCTGTCTCCGCAGATGAGAAAAAAGCCGACAGGGCTACAAGTACTACGAGAATCACAAGTTGTATGACACCAGGGGTATCCAAAACAAAATCACTCCTTTTTTGAATCGCATTACTGCATAAATAAAAACGTACCAGCATAGATTATAACAGTGTTAGTGCAATAATACAAGATGATATTTTGAAAAAACAGGAGGTAGGGTATTGTGAAGAATGCATTTGGGACAGAGCGGCTGGTGGCACTGTTAAAGTGTCTGATGGCGGCCTATCTGATTACAGGGGCCCTGCTAGTGCTGGTGGCGGGCCTGCTGTATAAGTTTTCGATCGGGGAGAACATCGTGGATATCAGTATCATAGTGATCTACTGTATTTCCTCGCTGCTCGCAGGTCTTTTTTTCTCAAAGGGTGTATCTAACCGCAGGTTTTTGTGGGGAATGCTTGCGGGCGCGGCGTATTTTCTGGTGATCTGTGCTGTGTCCGCCGTGGCGGATCCCAAGTTTGCGCCTGTCAGCAATTCGAGCATCACGACACTTCTTATCTGTCTGGGCAGCGGAATGTTGGGTGGGATGATCGGATAAGACTTGATCAGACTTGATCAGACTTGATTCAGAAATGATTCAGAAATGAACATGTTAGAATGTCTGGATATTGTAAATACTGGGACGATTAAAACTTTGTAAAATAACTTTCTTTTTTGTCGAAATATGTTATACTTGTCAGGTAGCATTTCAAATTAGGATAACAAAGACAGGGAGAGAGACTTTATGAAGAATACGATACATAGGAAAAGGGCAGGTTTTAATGCACTATTGATGGCGGCCGTCCTGCTGCTGTCGGCAATGCTTCCGCTTCCAGCCGTGCAGGCGGCGCCAAATGAGCTTGTGCAGGCGGCGTTGGGGATTGACGTGTCGCGCTACCAGGGGACAATCAACTGGGATCAGGTGGCGGCCTCCGGCGTGCAGTTTGCGATGATTCGAGTGGGCTTTCGCACACAGGCAACTGGCGTGTTGAACGAGGATCCATATGCGCGGTACAATCTCCAGGAGGCGCAGCGGGTTGGACTGAAGGTCGGGGCATATTTTTTCTCCGCCGCGGTCAACGAGGCGGAGGCGGTCGAGGAGGCTGTGTTTACGGCAAACCTGCTTGACAAATACAGGATTACGTTTCCTGTGGCGTACGACTGCGAGGGGTTTAGGAATACTACGAGCAGACAGTACAGCCTTGGAAAGGATGTGCGGACAGCGTTGGCCGTGCGATTTCTGGACACAATCGCGGCGAGGGGATACACGCCGATGTTCTATGCGTCGAGAAATGAGATGACAGACAGCCGTGACTGGAATATGGACATCTTAAATCGGTATAAGGTGTGGGTGGCCCAATATCCGTCCGAGCCGTTCCCACTCACGCCGGCAAGCACTTATACAGGTGTGCAGGCGATGTGGCAGTACACGCAGAAGGCGGCGATTCCAGGGATTGCCGGCGAGGTGGACATGAATGTGTCGTACTTTAATTATGACGGGTTTGCGGAGGCGAAGGATGTAAACGGTGCGCCCGTGGTAAGTGCGGGGAATGCGGCGAATGTACAGTACATTGATGTCAACGAGGTGGTTACGCCAAATACAAAAGTGAACCTTCGGACGGCACCGGGAACAGAGGACCCGGCGACAATCGTAGTTCCGATCAATCCCGGCGATATGGTCTTTCGCACGGGGATTGGCAATAACGGCTGGTCAAGAGTTCTGCTCAATGGACAGGTCCTGTATGCCTATACACAGTATCTGCAGAAGGTAATGTAATAAAAATAAAAAAAATACTTTTCGAATGTGGAAATATGTGTTATACTATCGTAGATTATTGAAATTATTAAATAACCTTTCACGAATATTTTAAGGAGGCAATCAATATGAAGCACATTAAGACATTGACAACCAGGGATTATAAAGAATCTGCAAAGAAGGGCGGCTGCGGAGAGTGCCAGACATCCTGCCAGTCAGCCTGCAAGACATCCTGCACAGTCGGAAATCAGAGCTGTGAGCATGCGAATAAATAAAGCAGCTGGCATGATGTGGCGGACACGGACTTTTTATACGGAAGTTATAGAATAAAAGTGTGAAGAGCGAGTAGGGGGGAGATGAATCCCTCCTACTCGATTGTTCGTATGAGATGAATGTTACACAGGAAGGAAAAGAAATTGATACATCAGTATAAAAACAATGGATACAATATCGTTCTGGATGTCAACAGCGGCTCTGTGCATGTTGTCGATGACATCGTTTATGACGTGATTGCCTGTATGGTGGAGAATCAGCTGGAAAATGTAGATAAGGCAGCGGCATACGGGATATTGAAGGAGAAATTTGCGGACAGGACAGAGGAGTTGTCTGAACTTGTCGATGAGATATATGAGCTGAAAGAGGACGGAATGCTCTTTACAGAGGACATTTA
>CAJUQZ010000052.1:0-13156 GCA_910588755.1 uncultured Lachnospiraceae bacterium
TTCATTTGAGCCTGTTTTTGCAGCTCAGTTTTTCATAGATTACTTGACACTACCAAATCTCATTTTGTCGATACTCCATTATAACGCATTCACCCCGCAGATGGAATAGGGTTTCTAAAAATTTCATTTTCCCGCGTTGATATCAATGAAAAATAAAAGTATAATAAAGGAAACAGTGTTTTCAAGGGGGTTGCACATGGCATACACGATTTATGTAAAAATGAAAAAATTAGGTAAAAAGTCCTGCGCGGACATTGCGCCTGTCCCGTTTGAGCTTGACGAAAAGCCGCAGACAGTCCGCGAGCTGCTCGTCGGCCTCACGAGGCTTGGCGTCAGGCAGTACAATGCGCGCAGGGATGAGGGGCAAATCTTAAAGTACCTGACGCGCGAGGAGATTGAGGCGCAGGCTGCGCGCGGGAAGGTCTCGTCAGGGCTGCGCGGCGGTGCGGACGCGCAGGAGGACAAGGCTGTGGAGAACACGCTGCAGTGCTTTGAGGACGGAATCTACCGCGTGTTTGCCGGGGAGGAGGAGCTGACCGCGCTCTCTGGCCAGATTCCGTGGACGGAGGAAACTGTATTTACCCTGGTCAGGCTGACAATGCTTGCAGGGTGGTAGAAGATAGCAGGAAATCAACTACAAATGAAAGGGGAAAAACAGATGGCAGTGTTGAACTACGAGTCCAGAAGAAAATTGAGTGAAAAAATCAGCAAAGAGTTTGCAAAGAGGGGGAAGACTCTCTCCAGGAGTGAGAAAAAACTGCTTCCGGATAGTTCGTATTATACGATTCCGACAGAGGTGTGCAATGAGATGCGCCAGCTGCTGCAGCACGGTACTTACTGGAAGTTAAGCGACCTGTACCGGGGGCAGTTTTGGCAGGTGGTGGATGTCTGTGTGGGACCGGAGCACCAGGCGGATTTTTACTATGCGCTTGACGAGATGAACAGTTACCAGATGACGGCCGGGTGGTTTCGCCGGAGCCTTCGCTCTGCCAGCTACATACCGTTTGTGGAGGACAGTGTCCGGCTGCTGCGGGCGTATGCGCATCTGGATTTTTATGGCGGCAATCTTGCGGACGTGCTGACGGGGAAGGTATCGGAGGAATATTACGATCACGCCCGCAGTGAGGCTTTTGACTATGCGTGGATTCTGGCGGCGCAGATTGACCGTGGGGAGGCGCAGACGATTCAGGCCGTCAGGGATATTCTCTTTGGCGAGAGCAACACGCTGATGATGAGCCGTGAACTGGTGCTGGGCATCGTCATGTCCAAAAGCCAGGAGCTGTATGCGGATCTGGGGAAATTCCTGCTGGCGGCCAGACTTCAGGAGGGCGCGCGCCAGGTGGTCTGCGAGACGATGGACGCCGGCCGGCCGGAGGCGTTTCTCCACCTGTTTTCCGTGATCGAGGAGAACAACCTGATTCGGTACTCGTCTGTCAAGAGAGCGATTAGTACATGGATTGGCATTTTTGACGAGAACAGCGTGGACCGCATCACGGAGAAGCTGTTAACGATGATGGGGCAGTGCCTGCGCGATGCGGAATACTGCGAGCAGGCCCTTTCATCAAACGATGCGGTTGCCATCAGCTGCGCGCTCTGGGCGAAGGGCTTTTATAATGCGGACGAGGCGGTGGAGGCTGTTCTTTCCCTGGTTCATAATGGCACAAAGCAGCAGATGATGACGGCGTCCTATTTCTGCCGTTCCCTGCAAGATGAGAAAAAGCAGATGCGCGCGGCGAAGGAGGTTCTGCTCTCAAACCCGGAGGATCTGGAGCTTGCCGCCTGTTTTATGCCCTGTTTTATGCGCCCTGACTTCTTTGCGCTGCTTCGGGACGAGCGCAGTTACGGCTTTGACCTTCGGAGTGAAAAAGTGCGCGCACCCAAACCGCTGGCGCCGGAGTCCCTGTTCCAGAGCCGGGAGGAGGCCCAGAAGGTCTATGTGCTGTTAAAGGGGATTATGGAGCGGCTTCCCAAAAAGGGCCTCAAGCTGTCGCCCTGTATCTTCCCGTGGTATGCCGTGGAGCTGGGAGTGTCGGATATTGCCGAGCGTATGTGCCTGATCGCGTGGATGCTGCACGAGGACGTATATCTGGACGAAGCGGCCGGGCTGATCCCGCTCATCGGACAGGGACAGACGTACAATGCGTCGCGCGCGGCGGCAGCGCGTGTGTTGCTCTATCGTCCAAAATCACAGGCGCGCAAGCGTGTTTTGTTCGACCTGCTGCACAACCCCGAAGAGTTTACAAACAAATGTGCGCACAAACTGGTGGAGGCGATGGAGCTCACTGCGGAGGATTACATTGAGATTGAGCAGAATATGAAGTACAAAAAAGGCCGCGCGGAGACGCTTGCCCTGCTGTGCAGGCAGAAGGGCGACCAGCTGGCAGGCTGTGTGAAAAGGCTGCTTGCGGACAAGTCCGAGGAGTGCCGCATGGGGGCGCTCGACATCGCGCTGCAGCTGAAAAAGGAGGATCAGAAGACCTTCCTGAAAGTGCTGCCGGACCTGCAGGCCCTGCCAGACTCGACAGGCAGGGAAAAGGTGCTCTTAAAAGAGATGCTGGGGGAGCGCAGCGAGGCGCAGGACATCTTGAAAAAGCCGGGTTTTGGCCTGTATGATACCACAAAGGACTGGGTCCTGCCGCAGGTAAAACTGGACGCTGACGGCGCCGACAGGCTTTTTGTCTATGGGGAGAAGGCGTGCATTGAGGTCCTGAAAAAGCTCGACTGTCTGATTGGGGAGAACCGGGAGCGCGAGTATCGGACTGCGTGGGGTGAGGAACAGCTGCTTGGCAGCCGGCTGGCTGTGAAGGAATGGGTTTCCGGGCAGGCAGAAAAAGAGCCGTTAGACTGCTATCCGTTCCGGGAATTATGGGAGGCATTTTATGAAGAGGAGATCAAAACGCCGCAGCTGATACTCGAGATAAGGCTGTACTGCCAATGTTATGAGGACAGGAAAGAGTATGAGAAGAATAAAAAGCTGTATCATCAGATATTCTCGTTTGCATTCTCCAATCTTCTCATGGTTTTTTCATACCGGGAACAGGTGGAGACAGTAGTCTCGGTTTTGTTTGACCAGTATGTGCCGCGCGCGCTGCGGATGCAGTTTGGGCTGTGCGCGGGGGCGAAGCTGCTTGCGGTCACAGAACCCTCAAATGCGCTGCTTGCCGGTGGGAAGACACATACCGTGAGACAGGCGCTGAACCTGCCTGTTTTTGAGGATATGTGGCAGTGGATGTCAGACACCAGGGAGGAGGACTGGGAGCGTTCTTTTGCGCTGCGCTTTGTGCTGCAGCGGCACTATGACGGTCCAGCCACGGAGAAGGAGCGGTTACAGTGCACAGATTTAAATGAATATAACAGATTCTGCTGGGGATATCATCTGCCGCTTGCGGATTATGTGCGGTGCTATGTGCGCGGGATCTGGGACAAGGATCTGTTTTACAAGGCCGTGTTTTCCTACTGCGGCATTGCGAGCCTGCTGCGCCCAATCAGTATCGTGGAGCAGAAGGGCGCGGTGTCTGTGCAGGGAGTCGGATATAACGGGCTTGACGACTTTTTTGGCAGCAATGTCATCAAGCCGGTTGACGGGAAGTACCGTTTTGACGCGGTCAGGGACACACTGCCGGAGATGGCCTTTGCCCATGAGCTGTATCAGGAAGTAATACCGCTGATTCTCAAGGTTGAGTTAAAGCGCGGCGAACAGCCCACGCCATTTTCCTCTGTGATCGGGAACATTCAGGCCGTCTGCGGTATTGATTACATGATACAGATTCTGACAGCGCTCGGAAAAGATCCTTTGCAGCGCGGATACGGCTATTTTACAGCGACAGACAGGCGTCAGGTGTTAAGTCATCTCTTAAAGGTCTCCATGCCGGATCCGGGGGAGACGGTTGACGATCTGCGCAGGGCGCTTGCGGGCACGGATATCAGGGAAAAACGCCTTGTGGAGCTTGCTATGTACGCACAGCAGTGGATTCCATTGATAGAGGCCTATTTGGAAATGCCTGGCTTTGCGAGCACCTGTTACTATTTTATGGCGCATACCAGCGAGCAGTTTGACGACCAGGTGACGTCAACGATCGCGAAGTACACGCCGCTCTCGACGGAGGAGCTGCAGGACGGCGCCTTTGATATTCAATGGTTTTTTGAGGCGTATAACAGGCTTGGCGAGAAGAATTTCAAGATGCTGTACGATGCGGCGAAGTACTCTTCGAGCGGAACCGCGCACGGGCGGGCGCGAAAGTACGCGGACGCTGCGCTTGGCAGGATGGACAAGGAGGAAATGAAAGCCCAGATCAGTGCGAAGCGCAACAAGGATTTGCTGATGGGCATTGGTCTTTTGCCGCTTCCTGCGCTTCCGGCCGCGCGGGAGGAGGAGCTTTTGGACCGCTATCGGTTTATCCAGAACTTTAAAAAGGAAAGCAGGCAGTTTGGCGCGCAGCGGCGTGCGAGCGAGGGGCGCGCAGTGGAGATTGCGCTGCGCAACCTGAGTGTGAACGCCGGATTTACGGACGTGATGCGCCTGACACTCCGCATGGAGGGGAAGCTGGCAGAGCAGTCCTCGGAATTTTTCGAGTGGCGCGCAGTGGGCGAAATCGAGCTGATAGTGCTTGTGGACGAGAATGGAAAGAGCGCCCTGCAGTGCAGGAAGGACGGCAAACTGCTAAAGTCCGTTCCGGCAAAATACAAGAAGGACGAGACTGCGCTGCAGTATCAGGCGGTGGTCAAGAGCCTGAAGGAGCAGTACAGCCGGACCAGGCAGATGCTGGAACAGGCGATGGAGGACCGGACGGCGTTCGAGGTCTGGGAGTTTCTGGAGCTGTACCGCAATCCGGTGGTGAGCCCGGTTGCGGAGACGCTTGTGGTGCGGACGGTGGAGGAGCAGGATGCAAAGCTGGGATTTCTCACAAAGGAGGGAATCGTGGATTGCTTTGGCGCAGTTTTTCCGATGAAACCGGACGGGCAGATTTTTATTGCGCATCCGTATGACCTGTACAGGAGCGGCCACTGGCATGAATATCAGAAACTGTTGTTCGACAAACAGATCAAACAACCCTTTAAACAGGTGTTCCGTGAGCTGTACGTGAAGCTGGACGACGAGCTGGACAAGCTGCATTCCATGCTGTTTGCCGGAAACCAGATCCAGCCGCAGAAGACTGTCGGTGTGCTGCGGGGACGGCGCTGGGTTGCGGACTATGAGGAAGGTCTGCAGAAGATTTATTACAAGGAGGACATCATCGCGTGCATCTATGCGATGGCGGACTGGTTTTCACCGAGCGATGTGGAGGCGCCGACGCTGGAGTATGTGGTATTTTACGACCGTAAGACATGGAAGCAGCTTTATATCAGGGATATTCCGGATATTATTTACAGCGAGGTGATGCGCGATGTGGACCTGGCGGTTAGCGTCGCCCACGCAGGCGGCGTTGACCCCGAGACAAGCCACTCGACCATCGAGATGCGCCGTGCGGTCGCGGAGTGCAGCCTCGCCCTGTTTGGCACGAAAAATGTCCGCTTCGAGGGGAACCATGCGCTGATTGACGGCAAGCTTGGCCAGTACAGCGTGCATCTTGGCAGCGGCGTCGTGCACCAGATCGGAAATGCCATGCTGTTTGTCATCCCGGTCCACGCACAGCAGCGCGGGCGCATCTTCCTTCCCTTTGTGGACGACGATCCCAAGACTGCGGAGGTCGTGTCAAAAATATTGCTGTTTGCGGAGGATACGAAGATCAAGGACCCGAAGATCTTGCAGCAGATACAATGATAGGGACCGGCAGCGACTATGTTTTATGAATACGTTGACAGTGCTTTTGCGTGGTGTTATCATTAACAATGGGAATAATTTCCAATAAAACACATAATGTCATGAAGCAACTGCCCGGATTTTTGTTTTCATGGCGATTGAAAAGGAGAAGGGAGTATATATGACAAACAGAGAGGCACAGATATTTCAGTGGATTATGGAAAACCCGATGATCTCACAGGAGGAGCTTGCATCCAAGGCCGGAATCGCCCGTTCCTCGGCTGCTGTACATATTTCGAATCTGATGAAAAAAGGATATATACTTGGGAAAGGGTATGTGACGAGCGGTCCGGACTACTGTGCCGTGATCGGCGGCGCAGGCATAGACATCAAAGGCGCGCCGGAGGAGGCGCTGGTGGACGGGGAATCCAATGCGGGAAGGGCGATCCGCTCGCTTGGGGGAACAGGGCGGAACATCGCCCACAACCTGCGGCTGCTCAGCGTCGGGACAAAGCTTATCACGGCGATTGGCGATGACGAGTATGCGCGCCGTATCATAGAAAACTGTGAGGCGCTTGGAATCGATATTTCAGGCGCGCTAAAGACGGTGCGGGCCGACACAGCCATACATCTGTACATCGCTGACGAGAAGGGGAACCGGCGTCTGGCCGTATCGGACAGGCGGATTAACGATAATCTCACGGCAAGCTTTGTGAGCTCTAAAATGGAGATGCTGAACAAGGCGCGCATGGTGATTCTGGATACCAACATTCCGGAGGAGACGATCGCACTTGTGTGCGAGCGGTGCAAGGCGCCGGTGTTCGTGCTGCCGGTGTCGGCAAAGAGCGCGGAGAAGCTTCTGGAGGTTCTTGACAGGGTCAGCCTTGTTGTCTGTAGCAGGTCCGAGGCGGAGGTGCTTAGCGGTATCCGTATCCAGGACAAGGATTCGCTTGAGCGCGCCGCGGACATCATGATGGAAAAGGGTGCCAAAAATGTGTTTATTCTCGTGGAAAAGGGTGTGTACTGCGCATGTTATGACGAGCAGTTTATGCAGAATGCGGGCGGCGGCGTGGAACAGGTCGGCGCCAACGGTGCATCAGATGCCTTTATGGCGGGCGTAACGCTCGGATATATGAAGCATATGAGTATCCGTCAGATGGCAAAGCTTGGTCAGGCCGCGGCAGGCATGACGATGGAAGTGGAGGAAAATATCAATCCGCAGCTGTGCGTTCCGGCAATTGCAGAGAGAGCCAGGATAGAACTCATGTAAAAAAGACCGCGTCAGCGGTCTTTTTTATGCGCAGGGGTGCGTATGGAAATTAGCAGCTTTGCTGCTCGATTATGATTATTTATGTTTAGGGAAATGACCAGAAGGAACCAAACGGATTGCTGTAAAAGTCGTCGATATCATTGTCAGGCTCCTGCTGTTTCGGGGCAGACTGTGTGCTGCCGGCGTCCTCGCCAAAGATTTCCTGTGAGCCAAGAGTCACCTGGAAGGCCTTCTCGACATATCCGTTGTCACTCTGTACCATAGCGATGAGTTCGACTGTCTCACCGGCACTGTAATAACTCAGAAGTGATGTGAGCTGCTCCCTTGTCTTGACAGTCTGGCCGTCAAACTTCGTGATGATATTGCCCTTCACAAGGCCGGCAGCCTCCGCGGGGGTATCCTCATATACGATATTGACATATACGCCGACAGGCATGCCGTAGGTCTCGTAAATATCATTTGTCACATCAATGGGGTTGATCCCTAAGTATCCTCTTTTATCTTCTGCCACAACGTCCCTTGTCTCCTTTAACATTAATTCTTCAATGATGGACTGTACATCGGAGATTGGGATTGCATATCCCATGCCCTCGACGGAACTTGAGGCAACCTTTACAGAGTTGATACCGATGAGTTCACCGTTCATGTTCAGCAGGGCGCCGCCGGAGTTGCCGGGGTTAATGGCTGCGTCCGTCTGGATCAGCTTGTTTGTGATGCGTCCTCCATTCTCATCAGACACGGTCACATCGCGTCCTAGCGCGCTGATGATGCCTGTCGTCACGGACTGTCCATAGCCAAGGGCATTGCCGATCGCCACGACCTCCTGCCCGAGTACAAGGTTTGAGGAATCGCCGATTGTGGCGATCTTGATCTTGGAGCGCATCTCGTCTGTGATCTCATCGAGGGAGACGGAGATCACAGCGAGATCTTTGTCAGCTTCGTAACCTTTTACCCGCGCGCTCACCAGTGACGGTTCATCGCTGTCCTCGTCATAGCTGAACACGACACTCAGCTCGCTGTTTCCTGACACCACATGATAGTTTGTGACAATCAGAAGCTCTTTATCGTTCTCGCCGATGATGATGCCGGAGCCGCTGCTTTCTGCGTCCTGCTGAAATGTGCCGAACATGGTTCGCACTTCTGTCACGCCTTTGTTCGTGATAGACACAACGCTGGGGAGACAGCTGTTTGCGATCGCGGATATGTCCGAGGCGCTGCTGTTGCTGTAGAGTGCATTGGAGGCCGTCAGCGAGTCGGCGGTGGTGGAGAGGGAGGTTTTTCCAGGTGTGCCGCCGGCATTGAGGGATTCCTGCAGCTGCTGGAGTTCAAGTTTGGTTTTTTGAAGTTCCTTTGTCGCGAGGGTAGCGGGAACACTGAAGACCGCGCCGGCCGTCACACCAAACACCAGGCCCAGGCAGCCGACGGAGGCCGCTTTTTTGCCAAAGCCGCTTTTTTTCCTGGCTTTGCCCGCGGGCGGGACAGGCGCGGCATTGATCGTCTGCTGATAGTTTCCGTTCGGGATATTCTGCGAATAGTAATATTCGGGATAGCCATTGTTGTTATTTGCAGGCTGGTTATCAGGCTGCTGAGGGTAGTTGTCATTGTTGTACATAATGAAAATCTCCTTTCATAAATGAAAAACGTTTTATAAAAAATGTCCGCATGTTTTTAATGCAATGATTGTGTTGCTTTTTGATTTTATTGTCCTGCATCACTGCTATGGTTATACTATAATCTGAAATTGTGTTTCAATTGTTATCTAAATGTGATAAATTTGTGAAAAATAGAATTTAAAAAAAGATTCCTTATGGATGCATTACTTGAATTTGCCGTGCGCGCGTAGTACAATAATTTTGTTATAGAGCCCAGTGCTCCATTCAGTTAGAAATTGGAGTATGGTGCGAAACAGGCAGTCACAGACTTCAATTTCTAGCCAGATTGCAGGTGTGGTTTGGGCATAGCGGAAAGCGAGGCGTTATGGGAGCATGAATGAAAAAATCCTGGTGGTTGACGATGAGCGGGAGATCGCGGATTTAATCGAGGTGTATCTGAAAAATGACGGGTACACGGTTTACAAGTTTTACAATGGCACAGAGGCGCTAAACTGTATTGGTCAAAATGAGCTTGACCTTGCGATACTGGACATCATGCTGCCCGATATCGACGGGTTTCAAATCTGCCGGAAAATCCGCGAAAAATTTTTTTATCCAGTGATCATGCTCACGGCAAAAGTGGAGGACAGCGACAAGATCATGGGGCTGACGCTTGGCGCAGATGATTATATCACCAAACCCTTCAACCCGCTCGAGGTGGTGGCGCGGGTGAAGACACAGCTGCGGCGCTACACGCGGTACAACGTCGGCCGGGAGAATGCAAGGGAAAACGCGGACGAACGAAACGAGATGGACATTATGGGGCTGCATATCTCAAAGGACAACCACAAATGTCTGTTGAACGGAACAGCCCTGACTCTGACGCCGACCGAGTTTGATATCCTGTGGTATCTGTGCAGCCGGCGCGGGAGCGTCGTCTCGTCGGAGGAGCTGTTTGAGGCTGTCTGGGGGGAGAAATACCTCGACAACAACAATACCGTCATGACACATATCGCACGGCTGCGCGAGAAGATGAACGAGCCGGCGCGGCGCCCGAAATATATCAAGACGATCTGGGGCGTGGGATATACAATAGAGTGAGCGGCCTCATTTGAAGAAATATCAAGATGATACGGTGTGTGGGATATACGATAGAATGAGCGGCCTTATTTGATGAAATATGCTGTTATAGGATGCTTGTTTATAATGGCGTCGCAATTTGACATAGGAATATATTATAAAGAAAAGGATACTGCATGAAAAGGTTTTACAGAAAGAAGCAGGACAGCGGATATCGGCATTTGAAGGCAAAACTGTTGTTCATTACGGTCGCAACGGCGGTCCTGGCGCTTGTCTGCGCGATAGCATTATACAATTTCATATTCCGCGGGCGGTTTGCAAACCTTGTGGTGGACTTCATGAGCGATTTTGTCTATGCAGGATACAAGGACGTGTACGAAAGGGCGCTCTCCACATACAGACAGGTGATTCGCAATTATTTAAGCCTGTATTTCCTCGGCGGTGTGGTGGTCATTTTTATCGTTGCCCAGATGATATATCTCAACAGTTTCATTCGATATTTTATAGAAATCAACCGCGGCATCGACGCGCTGGTCACGGAGAATGCGGGAGATGTCATCCTCTCACCGGAGCTTGCCGTGACAGAGCGCAAGATTAATTCCATCAAGCATACGCTGGAGAAGCGAAAGAGTGACGCACTGCTTGCGGAACAGCGCAAGAACGACCTCATCGTGTATCTGGCGCACGACTTAAAGACGCCGCTGACGAGCGTGATTGGATACCTCACCCTGCTGTGCGACGAGCCGCAGATTTCGCAGGAGCTCCGCTGCCGCTACACGGGTATCGCACTGGAGAAAGCAGAGCGCCTCGAGGAGCTGATCAATGAATTTTTTGACATTACGCGCTTTAATCTGACGGCGCTTACTCTGGACAGGGAGCGGATATATCTAAGCCGTATGCTGGAGCAGTTTGCCAGCGAGTTTGGCCCGATCCTGGCGGAGCGGGAGCTGGAATGGCGGCTGGAGATCGCGCCGGGAATTGAGATTGCGGGGGATGCGGACAAGCTGGCGCGGGCGTTTGACAACCTGATGCGGAATGCAGTCAACTACAGTTACACAGGGACAGAGATTCTTTTGTATGCCCAGGTGGAGGAGGATACGGCGAAGATCATGATCAAAAACCACGGGAAAACCATCCCGCCCGACAAGCTGTCCCATATTTTTGAGCAGTTTTACAGGGCGGATGCGGCGCGCTCGTCGGCAACAGGCGGCGCGGGACTCGGTCTTGCCATCGCAAAGGAGATCATAGAGCTGCACGGCGGTACAATCACGGCGGCAAGCGCGAACGAGAGTACGATTTTTATCGTCACGCTGCCGTGTGAAATCCAGGGAAAGAAAGAGGCGGGATAAGGCAGGCATACAGCTCCATAAGGAAAATAAAATGCAGCAGAGAAAGAAATAAGGAATCAGATCATACGAAAGAATGAAAGGGCAGAGTTGTTGGTCATACAAGGAGGATTGCGAAAGAATAAAAAAGCAAATTTAGGAGAAAAGAAACAGGACGGATATCCGCCCTGTTTCTTTTTAGGATTCATTCCTAGCGAAAGCTTTTAATCCAGTTGATCAGTGAATCGTGATACACATTGTCTGTGACATCTTTTCGCATCTGGTCTGTGACTGGTCCGTTTTTCTCCATGATGGCAATGATTGCCTCCTGGAGTCCGGCGATCTTTCCGCGCTCGAAGTCCACGGAATTTTCAGGGGTTTTGGCAGCAGGTGCCGCGGCGTCCCCGGTTGTTTTTGCAGTGGTGGCATTGTTGGCTGGCGCGTTTTCAGCCGCCTTTTGCGTAGTGGAGCTGCTGACAGGTGTTGCGTCAGTGTTAGTGTCATGAGCCGCACTTCCAGCAGCTTTGGCGTCAGTACTGTTGTTATGTGCCGTATTTTCAGTAGCTATAGCGTCAGCATTATGTGCCGCATTTTCGGTAGTTTTAACAGCAGTATTGGCATTCGTGTTAGAAGATACGTTATCGGTAGCTTTCTGGGTGGCAGCAGCGGTATTTTTTGCGGCGTCCTCCACATGAAGCTCCACAGGTGTCACGCCGGACAGCGCAGCTGCCGTTTTATCCGTGACAGGCAGCCAGATTTCGCCGGAATTTGCCTTGACATTGACACAGATATTTCCATTCTCCACGCGGACCTTCTGGCCGGAGAGTGCGCCGACGTACTCCGCGGCATTTCCGGCCGGAACGGTCATCGTAAAGTCGCTGTCGTCATTGTTGACGGTGACAACCACGCTCTCGCCTTCAAAATTGCGCGAGAAAGCGTACTGGCGGTTTGTGAGTTTCAATTCCCTGTAATCGCCATAGGACAGTGCCTTTGACTGCTGTCTGGTGCGCCCGAGCGCAGCGATCAGCGCGGTGAAGGAGTTGTCCGTCAGGGCATTTTTGTAGTCGTCAAGGTTGAGCGCGGGCCGCAGCGAATCATCTGAGAAGCGCTCCTTTCTGCCCTCGATGCCAAACTCCGAGCCATAGTACAGCGAGGGGATGCCCGGCAGCGTGTACAGCAGGATATGCACGGGTGTAAAATGCGCCTTGTTGTTGAGTTTGGTGTAAATGCGCTCCACATCATGGTTGTCCACGAAGTTGTAGAGCCTGAAACCGTTCGGATTGCTGCTGCCCATCTCGTACAGGCGCTTTACGGTGTGTGCGATCTCAAAGAAGTTGTGGTCATTGTTGCCGGAGTAGAGCGCCTTGTGCAGCTGGTAGTTGGTGACGGAGTGCAGCGTCCCCTCATTCACCCAGCGCGAGTAATCCCCATGAATGACCTCCCCCATCAGCCAGAAGTCGGGCTTGACCTCGTTTGCGACGTGGCGCAGCGCTTTCATAAAATCAAAGTCGAGCACGTCCGCCGCGTCGAGGCGGATTCCGTCCACGTCAAACTCGCTCACCCAGAAACGGATGACATCGCAGATATAGTCCTTCACGGCGGGATTTCGCTGGTTGAGCTTTACGAGCAGGTTGTACCCGCCCCAGTTGTCATAGGAAAAACCGTCGTTGTACTCGTTGTTTCCCCAGAAGTTCACGTTGCAGTACCAGTCTTTGTACTGGGAACCTTCGCGCTTTTCCTTGATGTCCTTAAATGCAAAGAAATCGCGTCCGGTGTGATTAAACACGCCGTCAAAGATCACTTTGATTCCTTTTTGATGGCATTGTGCCACGAAATTTTTTAAGTCCTCGTTGTCGCCTAGACGGCTGTCAAGCTTTTTGTAATCGGTCGTCTCATATCCATGCCCGACAGATTCAAATAACGGTCCGATATAGATGGCATTGCAGCCAATGCTTTTGATGTGGTCAATCCAGGGAAGCAGCGTGTTCAGCCGATGCTGTGGCTCCCCGTAAGAATTTTCCTTTGGCGCGCCTGTAAGCCCCAAAGGATAGATGTGGTAAAAGATAGCTTCATCGTACCAGGCCATTGTATGTCCCCCTTTAATCTTTGATTTGTTGTTTTCGCATTCAAACAATTTATAGTATACCAC
>CAJUQZ010000052.1:13166-19175 GCA_910588755.1 uncultured Lachnospiraceae bacterium
AAGTTGAAACAAAGGGGATTGCACGGTTGTACGATTGTGTGGTACACTAAAAACTACAGGGAGAAACAGGTACACTTTGGGACAGGAGTGGGAATTGTGGATAGCGTATATGGCATACCGTTGTTGGTAATATTGGTGCTTCTGATCGCAGCGCTGATTTTGGAAGTGCGCAGGGTGAAGAAGGAGGAGTTCACGGTCAGTCATGACAGGTTGACGGGACTGTATAACCGGGAGAGTTTTTTTAGGAGGGCGGAGGAGATTATTCGAAAAAATCCGCAGAAGAAACGCTATATGGTCTGCACAAACATCAAAAATTTCAAGTTGGCCAATGACCTTTTTGGGAAGGAGATGGGTGACAGGGTGCTTGCAGACCAGGCAAAGCTGCTCGCCTATGCCAGATATGATGACTGTATACACGGACGGATTGCGGGAGACAAGTTTGCGATGCTGATTGCGAAGGAGGATTTCAACCCGCAGCTGGCGGTGCAGAACACGTCAAAGCTGCAATACCTTATTAATGATACGAACTATAAGCTGCACATGGCGATTGGCGCATATGAGATTACTGACCCCTGTGAGAGTGCGCAGGTGATGTGCGACAAGGCCAATATGGCGATTGAATCCATGTGCGACGATTACAGTCAGGTGGTGGCTTATTATGACGAGAAAATGCTGGGGAAGCTTGTGCAGGAGAAAAATGTGTTAAGTGAGTTTGACTGCGCATTGGAAACAAACCAGTTCCAGATGTATTTGCAGCCGCAGATTACAAATACCGGAAAGCTTTCCGGTGCAGAGGCGATTGTGCGGTGGCATCACCCGACGAAAGGTATATTAATGCCGGCGGATTTTATCGAAATCATTGAAAAGCGGGGGTATATCTATAAGCTTGACCGGTATATGTGGGAGCAGGCGGCAGCAAAGCTTTGTGACTGGAAAAAGCGTGGGATTGACAATTTGAGCATATCAGTCAATGTGTCAACAAAGGACTTTTATTATATGGATCTGTACAGGGCCTTTACAGGGCTGGTAGAAAAGTATGAGATTGATCCGTCACGGTTTAACATCGAAATTACCGAGACTGCGTTTGTCGGTGATATCGAAAGGCATCTGGCAGTCATCAGGGGGCTTCGGGAGTATGGGTTTCATATTGAGATTGACGACTTTGGGAGTGGTTACTCATCCCTCAACATGTTAAAGGATATCGAGGTGGACATTTTAAAAATTGACATGGCGTTTTTAGGGGAGACAATCACGACAGAGCGCACGAGAATCATTATCCGTTCAGTGATAGCTATGGCGAAGGAGCTTGGTATGGAGGTTATCACAGAGGGGGTCAGAAACGAGGAACATGTTGCCTTTCTCACAGAGGCAGGGTGTGATATTTTTCAGGGGTTTTATTTTGACAGACCGATATCGGTGGCAGAGTTCGAGGCACAGTATGGTCTGCAAATCGAGTAGGGAATGACCGCCGGGCACGTGCAGCGAAGCTGCTAATTTTATTGCCCGGCGATGGTAGTCATATAAGGAATTTGGGGCTTTTATCGATGGCCAACTCTTTCGCCCCGCAGCATTTCTACAATTATGGTTCGTTATGAGAACACATATTCTGTGATAGTGATTTATAAAGTTTCCCACGTAAAGTTACACTATCAATAAATACTGTCAGAATACTGCCGCGGATTATTGCTGGAACGAAGTGAATCAATGTTATAAACTTAAGATTCTTGCAGCGAAAATTTATTACTTAACACTACGAATTAATAAGCATATTTCAGTACTGGTTATGCGTTAATTTCCTTAAGTTGATGACATGATGCTGGGGTCAAAAGGTCATTTCAAAGAATAGTTGTTGTGAAATTGCATAACAAATGAAATAAATATCTATTCCAATCAGTACTTTTAATAGTTATTTTTAGTTGAATTTGCACAACTCATTTTTCTAGAATACCCTTTTGACCCCAGCATCATGACATTGGAAGTGAACAATAACTGCGGATTATTTACTGTATGTGCAATTTTCCAGAAATTCGGTCAGGATTGTTTCGAGATCTCCCGCAAAGTCGTCCTGGCATGTCAGTTCGATACATACCGCACAGTTACCGTGGACGCCAAAAGCGGACACGCCGCGGGCGTAGGGATTGCCTTCGCCCGCGAACGTGTATGTTATCATAAGATAAGTCTGTTCGTTGCAGACAGTTTCTTCCTCGGCTGAAACTACATAATTGTTTTTTGCCCTGTCGAGCCATTCCGCCTCGTTCTCCTGCGCTTTATCGGCGCTGGTAAACGCGCCAAGCAGCAGGTAGAGCTGTGCGTCATAGAGGTCAACGGTGTCGCCGTCGCTGTTCTCGTAAGGTATGGCGTCCCCGATCTTCCAGGAGGCATAGTACAGCCCGTCACCGGCAAGCGCTTCCTTGTAATCATATAGGATCAGGTTTTCGTTTGTGTTGCAGACTTCGAGGTTTCTGCCGATTTTTAAATAGGCCGTGTTTTCGATTGGTTCTTTTTCTGTGACAGACGGGATCGATGAGCAGCCGGTGATTGCCAATAACAGGCAGATGATACATAACGCAAATTTGATGGATAGTCTCATAGGATAACGCTCCTTATTCATGGGTTTGATGGCGGACTGTGTTATTACGGTCAGGGGCATTTTCAGCGATTCGTGATTCGTTCCCACAGCGCACTGCATTGCGCCGCGTTGTCAGTGGCAGTATCGGTATAGAAGCATCGTCTTCCGATAAACAGCCCTGCAAGCAGCTCCTGGCTGTTTCCGGCCGTGTGTTGTCCGAACAGACTGGTGGAGTAGGAACCTAACTCCAGCTGGGAGAGCGCGGGGCAGTCCGACCAGGAGAAAACCTTTCCTGCCGTGGAAACGTCGGTCTTGTCAGGACAGCTCCCGTCGGGGTTGGCGAGCAGTTGGTGTTCCCGCTGGAAGTCGTCAGGGTTTTCAAGCAGGAAAAAATAACTGTCGCAGTCTGAAATATCGCCGATTAAGGAGATTTCGGCAGCGGTTTCATAATAGTGCGCGTCGCTGTCGGGACTTTGGCTGTTGGCGGCGTATTGGTTGATCTGTACGATGATCTTTCCGTCTTTGTTAAAGTCAAGATCCAGCCCCAAATCCCCGCCCAGTGCCGCAAGCGCGTCTTCCAGCGCGTTTACGGTGTCTTCCGGAAGCGCTGTTTGGCCGACATAGGCGATCTGGAAATCGGGCGCAGGCTGCCACAGTCCCAGCGCGTTTCCAAGTTGGCTGATGACAATGCTGATCAGGATAACGCCGCAGAGGACGTACCATTTATAGTAATACCACCAGTTTTTCCACTTTTCTGCCCCGCTCAGATGTCTGTGTGTTTCTGACTGTATGAGCCGGATCAGGTTATCAGTGGATTCTGTATCTTCTGTATACTCAAATTTTCCAATTCGCATTTTACAGTCCTCCCATATTGCTCTTGTCCAATTACATTGTCTCTGGTAACTTGAAAGCTGCAGGGAGAGAACCGATACAGCTTGCGCAGGATACTCGGAGAAATAGACGGGCCAAGACGCGTCAGTTCTTTTTCTGCAGATCCTTAGCCGCATCTGCGTTTTCGGATGTGGTTCCCCCGTAGGCGTAAGTGACCGGAAGGCAGACGAGAGGGGGTTTTGCTTTCATATTTTCACGCAGGAGAAGCTCGACGCACATTTCCGCCATCTCCGGCAGCGGCTGTACGATGGTGGAGCACACATAGTCCATATCGCCAAAATGGCGGACGCCGTCGTAACCGATGATCTGCACATCTTCTGGAATGCGCTGATGCAGGCGCTGCAGCGTCTGGATTACCAAGTAGGCAAGGCGATCTGTCACGCAGAAGATGCCGTCAAAGGACAGTTTTCCGTCGTGCAAATGATCCTCGAGAAAGTTCTCAAATTCTTCGTAGGGTTCGCCGTCGTCGAGTATTTTCATCTCATAATGCAGGCCGCGGGAGAGGCATCCGTTCTCAAAGCCGGCTTTCCGTTTGTTGGGTTCGTTGGACAGGGAGGAACCGATCCGCAGGAAAGCGACATTTTTGCAGCCGAAATCCGCCAGTTTTTCGGCTGCGAGCTGCCCCCGGCAAAATTGTCGCTGGCGACGCATGGAATGCCTGTTCCTATGGAGCGGTCGATGGCGACAAAGGGTGTGTTTTCCTCGATGACCAGATTGGGATTGTAGGTCAGTCCGATGATTCCGTCCACCTTGTTCTGCTGGGCCATAGTGACGTATTCCTGTTCCTGCGCGGAGTCGGAGCCTGTGCAGCACAGCAGCATTCGGTATTTCTGCCTTGTCAGCACAATGTTGATGTGATGGGCGAGCGCCGCAAAAAATGGTTCCACCGTGTTTGGGATCAGCACGGCGACTGTGTAGGTCTTATTTGCTTTCAATCCCTGCGCGTAGCTGTTGACCTGGTAATTTAGTTTCCGGATCGCGTCCTCCACTCGAAGTTTATAGGAATCGCCTACAGGAAGTCCATTGACTACCTTGGATACCGTACCAAGGGCAACACCGGCCTCGCGGGCAACATCTTTCATTGTGGGGGCGGAAGCCTCTTTTTTCATATGGATAGTCTCCTTTCGGATATGTACTGTGGAGTTTTCCGATCCCGATTATATTGGCGCTGATGCTCAACCAGCTGCGGTTTCAACGATTTAAGAGGCTGACGCAGACAGTGCTTTACGCACCGCACTTTATTTCAACGATGGTCATCTGCGGTATGATCCGGATTTTCCTAAGTCCTTCGGGCGGCCTCGTCAACCTGATCGCGGGCACTTCTATCGATTTTCTGACAGAAGCCTCCGCGTTCCGCACGATCTACATCGCCTCCGGCATCTGGCAGGACGCTGGCTGGGGTGTCATCGTGTACATGGCGACGCTGGCAAATGTGGACACTTCGCTCTATGAGGCGGCCAAGGTGGACGGCGCGTCGATGTTCCAGCGGATTCTGCACATTGATATCCCGGAGCTGACCTCCATCATGGTGCTGAACCTGATTATGAGCGCGGGTGGTCTGATGAACGTCGGATTTGAGAAGGTATGGCTGCTGCAGACAGACCTGAACAAGGCGACGAGCGATGTCATCGCCGTGTACGTTTACCAGCAGGGTATCGAGAACGCCAAATACAGTTACTCGACAGCGGTGGGACTGTTCAACACAGCGGTAAATATCGTTCTGTTGATCGTAGTAAACAAGATCGCGGGCAAGATATCTGAAGACACAAGTTTTATTTAGGAGGTGTGGTATGAGAGCAAAAACAAAATCAGGAAACGCGACAGGATTTTCCGAGAGAACCAGCGATATTATTCTGGTAATCATCTGTGCGGTGGCGCTGTTCATCGTTGCTTATCCGCTGTACTATATACTGATTGCCTCCGTGTCAAATCCGTATGACGTATATGCGGGCAAGACGTTTTTGCTGCCCAGTCAGTTTACACTCGACGGATACAAGGCGGTATTTGCGGATTCCCGCATCGTGACGGGCTACATAAACAGCCTTAAATACACGGTTATCGGTACGGTATTTTCGGTGCTGATGCTGTATCTGTCGGCTTTTCCGCTCAGCGTGAAGGATTTGCCGGGAAGAAAATTTTTAAGCATCTTCTTTATCTTTACGATGTATTTTGGCGGCGGGCTTGTCCCGACGTACCTGGTGGTCAAGGATACGGGGCTGATGAACAGTATGTGGGCGCTCTTTCTGCCAGGCGGCGTCGGTGTAGGCAACATGATTATCATGAGAAATTTCTTTGAGAACAGCATTCCAAAGGAAATGATCGAGGCGGCGGGGATTGACGGCGCGTCAAAATGGACGACATTCTATAAGATTGTAGTACCGCTCAGCCGTTCAATTATGGCGGTCATGGTGGTGTTCAGCATGGTTGCGTACTGGAATGACTGGTTTACGGCACTCATCTATCTGCCGGGCGAGGAGAAGGCTCCCCTGCCGCTGGTTTTGAGAAATATTCTGATAAAGAGTTCCGCGAGCGCAAGCCAGGCGAGCACG
>CAJUQZ010000052.1:19282-25447 GCA_910588755.1 uncultured Lachnospiraceae bacterium
GGACATAAAGGACATGTCCTAAGAATTGCTAAGTTTTTGGAAGAACGCGAAGGACAGCGTTCTTCCGGGCTGTTAGTTATTGAGTTTGTTTTATATTATATATAGAAAGGAAGGGTACTATTATGAGAAAGACAGGATTATGGAAAAAAGCGGTTTCCGGCACACTTGCGGCTGGGCTTGTCGTTTCGATGACGGCGTGCGGCGGGGGAAAGGCGACAGAAACGGTGGAACCCGGAACGGCAAGCGGTGACACTTCGCAGACAACATTTGCAGTCATGGGCGGCATGAGCGCGCTGAGCAAGGGGTATGACAACAATGAGGTCTTAAACCAGCTGCAGACAGATGCCGGGGTCAAGATCGAGTGGAACTGCATGAGCGATTCCCTGGCGGAGCAGGTGAACATCAAGATTGCGGGCGATGATCTTCCGGATGCGTTTATGGAGGTTGGATTTAACAATTATGACCTGACCAACTATGGCGAGGACGGCGTGTTTATTGACCTGACGCCATACCTCACAGAGGAGTACATGCCGAACTTAAGCAAGATCCTCGACGGGAATCCCAATATCCGCAGTGCGATCACGATGAACAACGGCGGTATCTACGGGCTTCCGGCAGGCGAGCAGATGGGAACGGCAGGCATCGGCGCTGACAAGGATTACAGCATATACACGATTCCACAGTTCTCCATGATCAACAAGGCATGGCTCGACGATCTGGGACTGGAGGTGCCAAAGACGCTCGACGAACTTCACGACGCGCTGAAGGCGTTCAAGGACAATGATATGAGCGCGAAATATTATGGAAATGACGCGGGCAGTACGATTCCCATGAGTACTGGTTTCGACCAGTGGTGCTGGGGACAGAATATCTTTTATGCGGGATTTGATTTTACAAACTGGCCAAACGATGTCTGCAATGACCTGGTGCTGCGCGATGACGGCAAGGTTGATTTCGTGTGCGCGACAGACAACTACCGCAAGGCGCTCACCTATTTTCATGACTGGTATGCGGAGGGGCTGATGGACATTGAGATGTTCAGCCAGTCGGATACACAGCTCATCTCCAAATGCTCGCAGGGGTATGTTGGCGTCGCGACATGGTGGTACATAGAGGAAGTGATGGGCGAGTACGCGAAGGATTATGTATTTCTTCCGATTCTTGACGGGCCTGACGGGACGCACAATGTCACGGTTCGGACCGGCGGCGGGATCAACAGCGGAAACCTGTGCATCACAAAAGAATGCAAGAGCCCTGCAAACCTGCTGAAATTCTTTGACAAGTGGTATGATCCCGAGATTGTCATGCAGCTGCAGTACGGCCCGATTGATACGTATTTCACACAGAAGGACGACAATGGGGTATGGCTGAGTATCACGGACGCGGAGGCGCAGGAAAAGTTTGGAAAGAGTGCGGGCGAGCTGAAAGGCGAGTATGAAGTGTATGGCCCGAAGCTGATCCTGAGTGATTACTATAGTACGACATTCAAGATGGAAGACCGCGCGATCGAGCGTCTGACAGACTTAAACGAGTTCTGGATGCCATATGTGGACAGCGCTGTGACTTATCCGGTGGACTGCGTGTTTACGCAGGAAGAGTTGGACACGATTGACAGGTACAAGGCGGATTTTGAGAGCACGGTTTCTGAGCAGGAAGGCCTGTGGCTCAAGGAGGGCGGCCCGACAGACGATGCGTGGGAAAGCTATCTCTCCACTTTGAAGGAAAACTGCGGTATGGAGAAGCTGCAGGAAGTATACCAGGCGGCATATGACCGCTATGCTTCCGCGGGCGATGCCCAATAAGCTTCGGGGCATATGCTGGAAAAATAAAAGTACAACGGGCAGAAACTGTCATTGTATACAAAGAATCAGTATCGGAACGTAGACTGCGGACCGGTCTGCTCCGATACTGTGTCATAAAGGTATTGGAAAATTATCAAATGTAAAATTACGCGAGCTGATGGTCAAATTACAGGCTGTCGGCAGAATGGAGGTTTTTATTATGATGAGTCACATTTTGCGGGATGCACGAAAATATGAGGAGACAATGGAAAAGCTGATTGCAAAGGAGGCGCGCCCGGATTTTCACCTGTCCGCGCGTGTGGGGTGGATGAACGATCCCAATGGATTCTCGTACTATGGCGGGAAATACCATATGTTTTATCAGTACCACCCATATGACTGCCACTGGGGGCCGATGCACTGGGGCCATGCGGTCAGCACGGATCTGCTGCACTGGGAGTATCTTCCGGCAGCGCTGGCGCCCGATGAGCTCTGCGATATGGACGGGTGTTTTTCCGGCAGCGCGGTCACGCTTTCAGATGGCAGGCAGCTGCTGATGTACACCGGCGTGGTGAAGGAGCGCCAGCGCGGCAGGGAGTCCAGGGAGGTGCAGACGCAGTGTCTTGCTGTGGGGGACGGCACGGACTATGAGAAGTATGAGAAAAATCCTGTGCTGGACAAAAAAGATCTGCCGGAGGGCAGCAGCCGGTATGATTTCCGGGATCCCAAAATGTGGCAGAAAGAGGACGGAACATACTGCTGTGTCGTAGGCAGCCGTCCGGCTGATGGCAGCGGACAAATACTATTATACACTAGTACTGATGGGTTCCAATGGAATTTTAAGAGTGTACTGGCAGCCAATAACAACCGATTTGGAAAAATGTGGGAATGTCCGGATTTTTTCCGGTTGGACGGGAAATGGGTGCTCATTACCAGCCCGCAGGATATGCTTCCGCAGGGCTTTGAGTATCATAACGGCAATGGGACACTCTGTCTGATCGGCACATTTGACGAG
The DNA here is from genome assembly GCA_910588755.1 of uncultured Lachnospiraceae bacterium. Classification (GTDB taxonomy): domain Bacteria; phylum Bacillota; class Clostridia; order Lachnospirales; family Lachnospiraceae; genus COE1. The sequence goes on from CAJUQZ010000052.1 coordinate 22,079, forward strand.
GAGACAGGCAAGTTTTGGGAGGAGCATGACCAGGCCGTTGATTACGGTATTGATTTTTATGCGCCGCAGACTGTGCTCACGCCGGACGGGCGCCGCGTCATGATCGGGTGGATGCAGAACTGGGATACCTGCCAGCAGCGGACGACGGATGTATTATGGTTCGGGCAGATGAGCCTTCCGCGTGAGCTTTCTATTAAAAATGGCAGGCTCTATCAGGCGCCCATCCGCGAGCTTGAGGCTTTCCGCTGCAACCGGGTGGCATATCAGAACATTACCTTTTCAGATGGGATGGAGCTCGAAGGAATCCGCGGGCGCAGGGTGGACATCGAGCTGACGATTCGTCCGGGGGAGGAAGGAAGCCTCTACCATAAGTTTGCACTCCGGTTTGCACAAAATGAAAAGTACCAGACCTCGCTAAGCTTCCGGCCGAGGGAATCCATCCTGAAGGTGGACAGGAAACACTCCGGCTCTAGAAGGGCGATTATCCATCAGCGGCGCAGCAAGGTAAACAGCGTGAACGGGGAACTGAAATTGAGGGTAATCCTTGACCGGTTCAGCGTTGAGGTGTTTGTCAATGACGGGGAACAGGTTCTGAGCGCGATCCTGTATACGGGACAGTCCGCGGACGGTATCTCCTTCTTTGCGGACGGTACGGTGTGTATGGATATCGTGAAATATGATCTGGTGGTGTGAGGGTACATGTTTGTGTGAAGAAATCTGTCATATAGATTGCCATATAAAATTGCCATATATAATATAGAAAGGAGACGGCAGTTTTGGGTTTTACGAAAATCTGTCAAAAAAACGGTATCTGTCTTGCAGCTCTTATTTTCATCGTTGCTGTCCTGTGTACTGGCTGTAAGGATACAAACAGCAATATGGGCACACTGCTGCTCCATCTTTCCTTTGATGAAAAGGGCGGGACGACAGCGGCGGACAGCGCTGGAAAGGTGCAGGACGCCGAGGTGCATTACCTCTATAATAAGGCGGCGTACATGGAGGATAAGGAACCTGGCTGGCGGGAGAGCGGCGTGGAGGGCGGTTCCCTGCTGTTTGACGGGTGTTCTACATATGTTGGCTACAGTGCGGACGAGATCTGCGTGGGCGGAGAAGCCTTCTCTGTCAGTGTGTGGGTTGCGCCGCGGGCATTTGAGTGGGATGATCCTGATGCGGCAGAGAATGGAACGGAGCATCTGACCGCGATTGTCAGCCAGTATGACAAAAATAAAAAGCAGGGCGTGCTTCTGGGGTATCAGCGGTTTGGAAGGCTTTGTTTTCAGGTTGGGACAGGCGATGAATGGTTCACGCTCTGGGGCGATGGCGCGAAGCTCGAGAAATACCAGTGGAATCTCGTGACGGCAGTTTTTGACGGCGCCAAAGGGGAGATGAACCTGTACCTGAACGGCGCAAAAATCGGATCGGAAAAAGTGCCGGCAGGGGCGGCGGTCAGCCCGGCGGACAGGAAAAAACTGCTGATAGGGAAAAATAACGACGCGGAACAGATCGCGGCGGGAACCTACAACATGTTCTGCGGTCTTATGGACGAACTGAAAATTTACCAGGGTGCGCTGGACGGGGAGGAAATTACGATCGGTGAGATACCGGAGATCGCTTTTGCGGATATCTGGATGGAAAATATCCTGACACAGGATATCTACAAGACACAGTACCACGGAGGGCCCTACCAGCACTGGATGAACGAGCCGCACGCGCCGTTTTACTACAATGGCATGTACCACTTGTTTTATCAGAATAACATGGTTGGGACGTACTGGCGGAATATCTGCTGGGGGCATCTGGTGAGTGAGGACATGGTGCACTGGAAGCCGGTCCGGGAGGCCATCACGCCGACGGAAAACACGGTTGTCCCTGACGGTGTGTGGTCAGGCGGCGCAGCGATGGATATAAACGGCGTTCCGATCCTGTTTTTCACAGCGGGAAATGACAGCTATGCGAAGGACGGGCTGATTTCCAACCAGAATATCGGCGCGGCATATCCGGCGGATTTATCCGATCCAAAATTGACAGACTGGGTTATCTGTGATAAGCTTGCCATACAGCAGACGAAGGGACAGGGAAGGCCGGGCGAATTCCGCGACGCCCATATCTGGAAGGAGGGCGGTATCTGGTGTATGCTTGTGTGTACAGGGAGCATGGAATCAGAGGGCGGAAGCGCCATTTTATATGAGACGGAGACACTGGAAGTGAAGCCGGACGGCACGATTGACATGGACTGGAAGTATATGGGGCCGGTCTACGAGATGGAAAACCAGCCGATGACCTATGGCACCAGCTGGGAGCTGCCGATTCTTTTGCCGCTCACCAATGAGGCAGGGACGGTTACAAAGTATATTTTTATGATCTCGCCCGCGCCGGCAGGCCTTGCTGACAATAAGGTTTACTATTTTTTGGGTGATTTCGACGTGGAGACCGGGAAATTTACGCCTGACAGTAATTTTGACAACAATCCCGTGCTGCTTGATTACGGATGCAATGTATTTACCGGGCCAAGCGTATTTGCAGATCCGCAAAGCGGCGACGTGTGCGTGTTCAGCATCATGCAGGATCAGCGGACGGGAGCTGAGGAAGGCGCAGCCGGCTGGGCGCACTGTGTCGGGCTGACAAGGAAGCTCTGGCTCAACGACGAGGGCACGGACGTGAAGATGCGTCCGATCGATGCGCTGCGGACGCTGGAAGACACGGTTCTGGCGGAGGGAGAAAAACTCACGCTGGAGCAGGCGAATGAAATGCTGGGCGGCGTGAAGGGCGATCTGCTCTATATCAGGGCAGTACTGACAGCCAATGACGCAAAGGAGTTTGGCATTTATTTCAAATCAAACGGGGATTCCGACAGGACTTCCTACACATACAATGTCGGGACAGAAACCATTTCGGGCGATACGCAAAACAAGGGTAGCGCGGCCTCGCTGAATCATGTTTCCGGTTCCCTTGCGCTGGAAGACGGGAAGCTTTTCATGGAAATCTATATTGACCGCTCTCTGGTGGAAGGCTTCTTTAATGATACGAAATCAATTTCCATGCGCTCTTACAGCGAGTATGATTCGCAGGAAATTTGTCTGTTTTCGGATGGAGAGCTTTGGGTAGACAGTCTGTATGTGGCGGGAATGCAGTCGATTTATGAGGAATAGTATGAAATTCCTACGATGCTGCCCTCTATGGGAAAGGAGGGCAGCAGGAACGCTATAGCGAAAAAAGACAAGGCGGACTATAGCGGGGAACGCTGTAGCGAAAACAGACAAGGTGGAATACTAGGGCATGTTTCAAAATTCATTCCCGCCAGCTGCACGCCCCATTTTGCGTGATATTTGCGCCAAATTCAGGTTACATAGCCCGCTATGCGCCCTTCAT
>CAJUQZ010000053.1 GCA_910588755.1 uncultured Lachnospiraceae bacterium
AACTATGCGGGTTTCAGCAGTTAATGCTGTTATTCCGTGAATAATTCAGGATAAACATTTCTTTATGCGGCGATCTCTCGGTTTGTTTTGATGATGAGGGGGATGACCTGTACACGAACGTGGAATTGGAATGGTGCAGTCCATATGGGGACACGGCGGAGGAATATCTGGAAAGCACCGGGGAAGGTGATTTATATATCAGTGATGAGTTCTCGACATTGGAGGCTGGATTTCTGAAGCTTGCGGAAATGTATGGCTACATTGTCTTTCTGGATCTGGTATCGGGGGAGGTTGTCTATCTCTACCATGAAGATCTGTGGGAGATGAGTGTGGTGAACGGCGTGGATGCTTCCAAATTAGAGGAGATACGGGAGTACATATGCTCGAGAAAACTATGTCATGATTTTTATGACTTTCTCCGCCTAGTCTGCACGGGTGAAATATATGATGAGGACGAAATGCGCTTTAAGACCATCGGGGAATTAGAAGAGGAGAATTAGGAGCGCAGGCGGAAGAAAGATATCAATAAGGTGAAGGCAAAAGCGATTGAACAGATAATAGCCAGTGATGGGATGACCAGGGAGGAGGCAATCGCGGATCTTGCTGATCTGCTCCAGATATGTGCAGCAGAGGTTTGGGATGGAATAGAATAATGCAGGGCTGCCAGAAAATGTGATCTGAATGAATACATTTTTCTGGCAGTTTTTTTTTGATAAATATAAATCACTTTGCGCAAGGTATAGATAATGTCGAATCATTTTGCGTAGGGTATAGATAAACATGAATCATTTTCTGCAAGGTATAGATAATGCCGAATCGCTTTTTGCAGGGTATAGATAAACATGAATCGTATTTCGCGAGATTTTTACATTTGCGCATCGTCCTTTCTGTGCTGGTATCTGCGAAATTCCGGCATGCTTACAAGCTTTGCGACGAAGGTGAGTGTGAAGAATAAAATCGCAGTGTCGATAGGCAGCATAATGATGTTTTTGAGCACGCGTGCAGGCAGGATTGCCATAAATGCGTTTCCGTTTAAGACGGCGAGCCACAGGGTGTTCAGACCGCAGTTAACAATCGTCTTTGTCAGCAACTCTGCGATAAAAATACGCCAGACTTTAACAGGCTTTTTATATAGGATAGTACCGTAGATGACCCCTGCAACCATGACATTGAACGTGTAACCAAAGAAAAAAGCGCCGCCAGTTGGCTTTAGCAGGTATTTGAGGATATCGAGCGTGGCACCGAAGATGGCGCCAACCCACGGTCCAAACATATATTCGACGACGCGGTTTGGAAGTCCCGAAAAGCCGATGCGAATATTGGGCGTGATCATGATAGAAGTGGTGTAGTTGAGCACAACGGCTAGCGCAGCCATCAGGCCGCACAGGACGAGGTTATGAGTGGCTTTCAGCTCCTGAATAGAGCCAGAGACGCGGTTAGAGCTTAGTTTCGTGATTTTTTGCATAAAAATAGCCTCCTTTATGCAGCACCTGAAACTACACAAATGAGACTTTAAAATATGGAGATATCTTAAACAGTCAAATATGTAGCAGCGGGATGCGAACCTCGTACCGCAAAAGAAAATAAAGTACATTTTCTCTTTTCGTCCCTGTGACAACTCCCTGTTCACAAGGCACTTGACGCACGTGGTCCTACTCTGCATGATTGTGAAAATTTATGTGTTAACAATCGAACTATACAACAATATTCGTAATTTGTAAAGTAGATGGAGGGAAGTTTGGCGAGAAGTTTGAAAAAATATGGATAGAAATGCGTAAATTTGTAAAGTAGATGGAAGGAAGTTTGATAAAAAGTATGAAAAAATATAGATAAAAATGCGTAAATTACATAAAGAACTTGCAATGCGAACACTTGTGTGGTAAAATAAATTTGATACAGGAGTATTTGATTGCCTACTTTATATCACAGCTGTACGATAGATTAGAAAAAGTTGTATGGAGTCACAAATGAACACACAGATTTTTACATTGATGGCGATTATCGCGGGGATTGTGTTACTAGCGGCGGTCGGCGTGCTGATCTGCCGGCAGTTTCGGATCAGTGCAAGGCGAAGGGCGCTTGACACGATGGACGGTTTTGATTTTGAATATTACTGTGCAGACCTTCTAGCGGCAGATGGTTTTGTCGATGTGAAGGTCACGCGCAGCAGCGGGGATTACGGCGTTGATATCCTTGCGGAGAAGGATGGCGTGACCTACGCAATCCAGTGCAAGCGCTACTCAGGGCTTGTGGGCGTGAAGGCAGTGCAAGAGGCTTATGCGGGCAGAGATTACTATGACAGAATGGTCGGGGCTGTGCTGACCAACCAGTACTTCACGAAACCGGCAGTGCAGGCGGCGCGAAAGTTGAAGATTCTTTTGTGGGACAGGGATTATTTACAGGCGATGGAAAAGAACGGATAGCGCAGTTTAAAAGAGAGGCTGCGGGACGAGGAAAGGAAAAGACAGGGGTATGGATTCAGAAGAAATGCTTTTGCGGAAGCGATTGGGCGAATTGGCGGACAAAGCATATAATAACAGTCAATATTTATTTACAGGTTTTTTGTCGGCGGCGGAGCTTGACATCTATTATCATATGGAGCGGGAGCTGTCTTATGTGCCGGTTACGGTGTCCGGCGGCACGGCAGACTGTGAGCGCGTGATGCTCCGTTTTGGCAGCAAGGAGCTGTGTGGGTACGAGGAGCACTTTCCAATCCAGTGCATCGAGATTGCGCCGCTTGTTGAGAAATTTGGCGAGGAGCTTGGACATAGGGATTATCTGGGAGCGCTGATGAATCTTGGCATTGAGCGCAGTACACTGGGGGATATTATTATTGACGGGAAGCATGCGTACTTGTTTTGCACGGAGAAGATGGCGCCGTATATCCTAGAGCATCTGGATAAAATCAGGCATACCAGTGTGCGGTGCCAGATCGCAGAGCGCGTGCCAGAGAGCACCATTACCAGGCTAGAGCGGCATACGGTGCAGGTCAGTGCCGCGCGCACGGACAGCATCATAGCAAAGCTCTACAACCTGTCGAGGAGTGAGAGTGTGGCGCTTTTCCGTGCAAAGCGGGTCTTTGTGAACGGCAGGCTTAACGAGAACAACGGCGGACAGCTAAAGCCAGGCGACAGGGTAAGTGTGCGGGGCTATGGCAGATTTCAGTTTGTGGGCGTATCAGGGGAGACACGCAAGGGCAAACTAAATGTCGAGGCTGACCTTTTCTGCTGAAAAACGATAGAGGCTTTTGTATAATTCGATACTAAATTTGTAAAAAAAGATTTATTTGCAGATACCCCATTGAATTATTCTGCATTCGTGATATGATAGCATTTCGGGAAAACAAATGGCATACTCGAAATGCAGCTGCGCGAGGGGCTATACAGTGATGACCAGTGAAATTTGCAGAATCAGGGGGAGTATCATTATGGAAAAACAGGCAGTTTACAGTATGACAGAGGGAAGCCCAGCAAGGCTGCTTCTCAAATTTACGGTTCCGATGTTGATTGGGAATCTTTTTCAACAGTTTTATAATATGGTCGATTCCATTGTAGTGGGGCGCTATGTGGGAGCGAACGCACTGGCGGCGGTGGGTGCGACAGGCTCCCTAAATTTTTTGCTATTTGCGATGAGCTTTGGCATCTCCGCGGGTGTGGGAGTCGTGGTATCCCAGCATTTTGGCGCCGGGCATCTGGACATGGTCGAGAAGAGCATTATGAATGGTATGTATCTGCTGGCCGCGATCTCTGTCGTCATGGGAATTGTCGGGATCGTCTCGGCGAGATGGGTGTTGTCGTTGCTGGACACGCCGGCGGTCATTCTCGATGAGGCGGTCACATATATGCGCGTTTCGTGTGCTGGGATTCTTGCGATCGCGGCATACAATGGTGTGGCGTCGGTGCTGCGCGCGCTGGGTGATTCAAAGACACCGCTGTACTTCATGGTAGCGGCATGCTTTGTCAATATCGGGCTTGATTTGCTGTTTGTCATTCGGTTTGAGTGGTCGGTATTTGGAGTGGCGCTCGCGACAGTCATCGCACAGCTTGTGGCGGCAATCGGGGCGTTTATCTATGCACTGTGTAGGATTTCATATTTCCGGATTCAGAAGGAGAACCGCCCTGTGCGTAAGGATATCATATTGCGCTGTTTCCGGCTGGGGCTTCCAATTGCGCTGCAAAATGCCCTGATTGCGTTTTCATGCATTTTTCTGCAGAAGGTGGTCAACGGCTTTGGTGAGAACGTGGTTGCCGCAAACACTGCGCTTGGTCGGATCGAGCAGCTCGTGCAGCAGCCGTACAACTCACTGGGCGCAGCGCTTACCTCGTACACCGGACAGAATATCGGGGCTGGAAGAATTGACAGGGTAAAGCAGGGATACAGGGCATGCTTTTGGAGTGTTGTAGTATTTAGCATTGTTATGTTGGTGCCGTGCCAGCTGCTGGGGGAGCAAATTGTGGGCATCTTTGTGACGGAGCCGGAGGTTATCGCAATCGGTGCAAGGGGATTGTCCGTCACGAGCTGTTTTTACTTTTTCCTGGGGATGATTTATGTGGCAAGGAGTGTGCTCAACGGGGCGGGCGATGCGGCCTTTGCGATGATGAACGGACTGATGGAGGTCGTGGGGCGTGTTGGTTTCGCTGTCCCCCTGACAAAAATACCGTTCATCGGCGTATGGGGCATCTTTCTCACCACTGGACTGACCTGGGCATTGACTGGAATTGTGAGTATGGGGCGCTATCATAAGGGAAAATGGGAATTTAAAGGAATCTCATAACTATATTTATAACAATTGTTATCAATACAGAGCTTTACTTGTCACCTAAATGCGTGTAGAATATTGAGGTGGGAAAGGTAATGGAATGTAATGAAATTGTGGAGTGAGCTTGTAAAATACCGAAAACATATCATGTGTTATTTTATCGCGGCACTTATGCTGGTAACTGTTTCGTGCAATCGTACGAGAACAGAGCAGCAGCCTAGCACACAGCAGGGAAGCAGGACGGAAGGCACGGACATCGTACAGCAGTCCGGTCAGGCGCAGAAGCAAAGTTACGGTGCGGTGCTGGCATCATACGGGGTGGCGCTACCTGTGAGCAGGCCAGGAATCTACGTCAATGTGGCGGGTTATGTCACTGGCAGGGAAAAGAAAGTGATTTTTGCAGGGGACAGGCATGGAAAGACCTTTGATGTGGTGCGCAGGGATGATGGAGAGGTGGTATATACAGGGGTTATACCGCGCGGCGTGGAGGATCCACTTAGCGGTCAGGTTCTTAGTGTCGCGGATTTTTCGGTTTTTGATGAACCGGGGATTTATTATATCCACACGGATATTGTGGGACAGTCTTATTCGTTTGGAATTGGCGAGGATACTTACGAAAAGCTGTTTTTAAATATGCTTAAGAATATTTCTGGTGCAGATATGCCAGAAAGCCCGGAGGGCGTGTGCGATATGAGCTTTGGCATGCATGCGGCGATGTATGCGCTGCAGTGCAGCGGTTCGCTTTTTGAGGCGGCGTACCAGCATCTTGACCAGGGCGAGCAGGATAAGCAGCTTGTCACACAGCTGTTGTATATGGGGAAGTGGCTCCGCTCCAGACAGCAGGACGATGGAAGTCTGTATGGTGACTACGAGGCAACAGCGGCGTTTTGTGGAATTATGGCCATGAGCCGGGATATGTTTGGGCGCTATGAGGCAAATGTGGGACGGGACTATCAGCAGGCAGCGGATGCGGCGTGGGCATGGCTTGCGCAGCAGTCTTGTGAGACGCCGCGACAGCAAAGCGCGCGGTTTTATGCCGCGGCGCAGCTTTTTAAGGCAGATGGTGGGACAACGTACAAGACTATCGCGGAGGAGTATCTGTGGGCGAAACAGGAGGATTATTCTAGCGAACGTTTTGTCTTTTATGGTGTGCTGGCCTATATCAGTGCAGAGCAGGGCACCGATAGGGACCTTGGAACATATATTATGAAAGATATGGTTGACCGTGTGGAGGTCATCTGCGAGGAGGTTCAGCAGGATAGCGTTTTAGGGACGGGAACGAGGACAGCGGAGGAAAACATATCAAATATGCTCCATTTAAGCTTTGTCAATTATCTGACACCCAGCAAGGAATATACCCTTATTATTGAGAATACCTTACAATATATGGGGGGGCTCAACGGGGATGGGATCTGTTATGTGGGGACGGACGGCACACAGGTACAGAGTTTTGAGTGGAAGGGAATCATGTTGCTTGGTATGAGTGATATGATGAGCAATATCTATAAATTGGAAAATATGACCTTTAACGGAATGGAGAATTGAAATGAAAATTGTTGTTTTGGCAGGCGGAATCAGTACGGAGCGCGATGTATCGCTGGTTACAGGTACCATGATCTATCATGCGGTCAGGAAGAAAGGACATGAAGCAATCCTTCTGGACGTGTACCTTGGATACGAGGGGGACGTTTGCAATATTTTTGCAATGGATCGGGACTGGAGTGAGAATTTTGGCAGGATTACGGAGTGTAACCCGGATATTGCCGCGGTGAAGGCGCAAAGGAGGGGAAACCCGGACTGTGTTATAGGGCCCAAGGTTATTGAAATCTGCGCGCAGGCAGATATCGTTTTTCTCGCGCTCCACGGGCAGAACGGCGAGGACGGCAAGATACAGGCGATGTTTGACCTGCTAGATATCCGGTACACGGGCACGGATTATCTCTCCAGCGCGCTGGCGATGGATAAGGCAATAACGAAAGAGCTTTTTCACAAATACAAAATACCGACGCCCAAGGCAATCACAATCTGCAAAAATGAGCAGCAGCTCATTGATACATGGAATATTTTCCCATGCATTGTGAAGGTTAACTGCGGCGGCTCCAGCGTGGGGGTATACCGCGCAGATGACAGGGAGCAGCTTGACGCGGCGCTGGAAAAGGCGTATGAACTGGAGGACAGGGTGCTCATCGAGCAGTACATAGACGGCCGGGAGTTCTCGATAGGCGTCATTGACGGAAAGGCGCTTCCGCTGATCGAGATTGCACCCAAGGTGGGTTTCTATGACTATAAGAACAAGTATCAGGCAGGGACGACGGTGGAGACCTGTCCGGCCGAGCTCGACGCCAATGTGGCGCGGGCGATGCAGTCCTGTGCGGAGACGGTTTACAGGGCCCTTCGGTTGAAGACGTATGCCCGTATGGATTTCCGCATGGACGACGAGTACAAATTTTACTGCCTGGAGGCAAATACGCTGCCGGGTATGACGCCGACATCATTGCTCCCGCAGGAGGCGGCTGCTGTGGGAATGAGCTTTGAGGATCTATGTCAGCGGATTATCGACAGCTCTTTGGAAAAATATAAATAGATTTGGCGGAGATTGAATTTTCAGGAACTGTCACAAAATAATTTGCAGGAAAACGCGCAAATTATTTCGTGACAGTTCCTTACTGATAATGGAGGGACCGGCATGAGAAATATGACATTGAAAAGAATTGCGGAGGCAGTAAAGGGTGTGCTTCATACAGAAGGGGTCTCACCTACTGTCAACGTGAATACAACAGAGGCGGCGGGTGTCGTGATCGACTCGCGGAAGGCTGAAAAGAATGATATCTTTATAGCGACGCGCGGCGAGCGTGTGGACGGACACAGCTTTATTGGCCAAGTGTTTGATGCCGGTGCGCTGGGCGTCATCTGCGAGAGGGCGCCGGAGAATCCCGGGGGCGCATATATTGTCGTGGAGGACAGTTTTCAGGCGTTGAAGGATCTGGCGGAATATTATCGCGGTCAGCTTGATATCAGGGTGGTAGGCATCACGGGGAGCGTCGGCAAGACCAGCACAAAGGAATTTGTGGCCAGTGTGCTGTCAAAGGGATTTCGCGTGTTAAAGACGGAAGGAAACTTTAACAATGAGATCGGGCTGCCACTGACCGTGCTCCGGATTCGGGAGGACTGTGAGATCGCAGTTCTGGAAATGGGGATCAGCGATTTTGGGGAGATGCACAGGTTAAGCCGGATTGCAAAGCCGGATGTGTGTGTTATCACGAATATCGGGCAGTGTCATTTGGAAAATCTCGGGACAAGGGACGGGATTCTTCGGGCGAAATCGGAGATTTTTGATTTTATGCAGGAGGGGGGACAGATCTGCCTCAACGGCGATGACGATAAGCTGGTCACGATCAGGGAAGTCAGAGGGAGCATTCCGGTCTTTTTCGGCAGTGGAGATAACAGTGCTGTTTATGCGGATCACTATGAGAACAGGGGACTTTTGGGCAGCAGGGCGCAGATGCATGTCAGTAAGGTACTCATGAAAGCAGCGCAGGAGACTGATTTTGCAGTGGAGATACCGCTTCCGGGCGAGCATATGCTCTACAATGCGCTTGCGGCGACGACGGTGGGCGCGTTGATGGGATTGTCCGCGCAGCAGATTCAGGCGGGAATCCGCGATGTAGAGGCGGTTGGAGGCAGAAGCCATGTGATACGCACCGACAGGCTTACTCTGATTGATGACTGTTACAATGCAAATCCTGTCTCGATGAAGGCGGCCATTGATCTGCTCTATATGACAGAGGTGTCAGGTATGGCAGGCGAGTTGCAAGCGGCAGATGCAACAAACAAGACAGAGGTGTCGGAAGTGGCAGGCGAACCTCAAACCGTAGATGCAACAAAAAACACAGAAGTGACAGAACTGTCAGGTGAGTTAGAGGGGACAAATACGTCAGATACGCCACAAGAGTTTTATAAAATTGTGCGAAAGGTCGCGATTCTTGGGGATATGTTTGAACTTGGCGCAGACGAGGCGGCACTGCACCGCGAGGTGGGGGCCTACGCGGCCAGAAAAGGCATTGATGTGATTGTTTGCGTGGGAACTCTGTGCAGAAATATGTATGACGGTGTGGTCAGTGTAGGGAATCCGTCTGTAAAGGCGTATTACTATGAGAGCAAGGAAGAACTGTCAGCAAAGATCGGGGAGATTATCCGTGACGGGGATCTCGTGCTTGTCAAAGCATCACATGGGATGCATTTTGAGGAGATTATAGCGAAACTGTCGTTATAGTTCCGCTCAGGACTTTGCACTACGCTGCAAATTATGATTTATACAAGCCACGGAAGAACATGCAGTGGTTGAGAAGCATCAATCCGGTCGCGAAGCGATTTTGCGTGGATTGATGCCTGTAACAGGTAGCATATGATGGAAAAGTTTCCCTGCTCCTATGGATTTAGGGTATTTTCTGACATTAAAGATTGTTCCCAGTTATCAGGAATACAGTCAAAGGAACCGTACTTGCGCAGAAAAAACCGGGTATCCCTGTATTCAAAGGTAACGTCAAGCTGAGTATTTTTATTGGTGCACCAGTAATCAAAGACAATGATATTTGGCTCTTCGATATAAATTATTTCCAGCTCAAAGGGAAACGCCTTTTTTTGCGGGGCAGGTTCTTTTTCCATGCTTTGTGAATAATCGAATCGCAGAACCCAGTCGGGACTTGGCAGGCACACGTACCCGCTTTGTTTCATTCTGTTTTTCTGGTTAAAGCGCTGTACCAGATTGTCCAGCTCACAGATATGTTTTGCTAAAAATGCGAGAAAGCTGCGTACTTCATCAAGCGAACCATAGCAGCTTTCCATATCTACAGCAATGTCGTAATCTTCTTCTCTTGAAAGATATACATATCCGTCGCTCTCGGTACACAATTGGCCTGTGTCTGTAATAAATTTAGAAATATCACTATAGCGGTTATACATGTGAATTCCTCTTAGGAACTGTTCAGAAATTACTTGTGACTAGATGTTATCTTTATTTCGATTATAAGTCTCCATAATGATCTCCTGCACATAGGGTGCGAGCTTTTTCTGCTGCTCCTTTGGAAGCTCTTTGATGTAGATTGGTTTCCCGTACTCAATAATAACATGTGCTTTTTTAATTCGCGGAAACTGGTTCTCAAAGACGGCAGCGCTGTTGTTAATCGTCATGGGGACAATCGGGCAGTTTGCCTTTGCGGCAATTTTGAAGCTTCCTTCATGAAAGGGAAGCAAGGTGCCCTCCTCCTTGTTTCGGGTTCCCTCCGGAAAGATACAGATGGACTTGCCGTTTTTCATCAGGTCGATTGCGGCGAGAATGGTCTGCATGCCAGCCTTGATATTCTCCCGGTCAAGAAACAGACAGTGGAGGTTGCGCATCCAGATATTGAGTAGCGGAACTTTCTCCATGCTTTTCTTGGCGATGTAGCCGGTGGGGCGCGGGACGCGTATGTAGGTCAGCACAACGTCAAAAAAACTCCTATGGTTTCCGATATAGAGCACAGGCGTGTCCAACGGGATATTTTCCTCACCGATATAATCTACCTTTGCGCCCGCCAGAAAACGCACGCATCGAAATGCCCAGTTGACAATCGCCAGGCTAGAGCGGCTCTTGACGTCGGGATTATATTTGCCAATGATCCATTCTACAAGCATGATGGGCATGCTCAGTATGAGAAAGAGAATCACAAAGCCTGCCACAAGAATCAATCGAATCATAATAATACCATACCTTTCCAAAAATAATACCAATGACTATATCTTATACATTTTTGCGGGTAAAATCAACCGAAAACGTATATCTTTTTGAATTAAGACATAATAATAGATAAAAAAGTTCGTTGCGATTGATTTGTGTTAGGAGGAAAAATGGACATATTTATGGATTTGGTACATTCGATGAAAAAAAGGAAAAATGGGAAAAAGAGGCTGCTTCTTGCCGCGGTCACAGCCCTTTTGACCGTGGGGATACTAGGCTGCAGCGAAAAGGAGGAAACACCGGAGGATAAGATCAACGACCTTGATTTCACAGTGGTCGGCGAGGACCAGCAGCCGGATTCCTTGAAGGACATTATCGCGGAGAAATACGCGGATTCATTCCAGATCAGCTATACGCTGGGAGAGGATCTCTACATAGCGGTTGGCTACGGCGAGCAGCCAAGCGGCGGATACAGCATCAGCGTCAACGCGTTTTATGAGACCAATGACACACTGGTTATCGACACGACGCTGATTGGCCCGGGCAAGGCTGAAAACGTGACCAAGACGCCAACACGCCCGTATATTGTAGTGAAAACACGAAATATCGCGGATAAGATGATAGAATTTAAGTAAAATATATGGTAGTATTATAATAAGTAATCATTCCTTTAGAGTATTTTAAGAATGTTTTGAAATGAGAGGTACAAAGAGATGATCTTGATAAAGAACGGTATAGTGGTTGATCCGGCAGACAATATAGAACGTCCCGCGGACGTTCTGATAAAAAGCGGGAAAATCAGCAAAATAGCAGAAACGATAGAGGCAGGCGGCGAGTGTGGCGCAGGCTGCAAAATCATTGACGCGTCCGGCTGCATCGTAGCGCCGGGACTGGTCGATGTGCATGTGCATTTCCGCGATCCGGGGTTTACGTATAAGGAGGATATCGAAACAGGCGCCAGGGCGGCAGTAAAAGGCGGCTTTACCAGTGTGGTGCTGATGGCAAACACAAAACCCCCGGTTGACAATGTCGATACGCTAACATATGTTATTGAAAAAGGAAAAAAGACGCCTTTGAAAATATATACCTGTGCCACGGTCACAAAGAAAATGGCGGGAAAGGAGCTGACGGATATGGAGCAGCTTCTAGAAAGGGGCGCAGTGGGCTTTACCGACGACGGTATTCCTATCATGGACGCGGAGTTGATGGCGCGCGCTATGACAAAAGCGGCAGCATTAAAAGTGCCAGTCAGCCTTCACGAGGAAAATCCCGAATTGATTTCGAACAATGGCATAAACAGAGGAAGGGCATCAGAACACTATGGGATCGGCGGTTCTCCGCGAGAGGCTGAGATATCATTGATCGAGCGGGATCTCGAACTAGCATTGAAAACAGGCGCTATTTTAAATGTTCAACACATCAGCACGAAGGAGGGAGTAGAACTTGTCAGGCAGGCGAAAAGGAGAGCGTCGGCCGTTGGAAAAAATAATATCCATGCGGAGGCGACCCCCCATCATTTCAGTCTGACACAGGAGGCTGCAATCGAGCATGGAACGCTTGCAAAGATGAATCCGCCGCTTCGGGAGGAGTCTGACAGGCAGGCCATTATTGAGGGCCTAAAAGACGGCACGATCGATATTATCGCCACAGACCATGCGCCGCACAGCAGGGAGGAAAAGGAAAAGCCGATTACCGAGGCGCCAAGCGGCATTATCGGCCTGGAGACAGCGCTTGCGCTTGGCATTACAAAACTTGTCGATGAGGGGGCGCTTTCCATAAAGCAGCTGATAGAGCGAATGTCAACCAATCCGGCACAGATGTATGGGCTTTCTGCGGGGACATTAACAGAGGGGAGTGCCGCTGACCTTGTGATATTTGACGCGGGTGCTTCACAGGTTGTAAAAGATTTTGTGTCAAAGTCTGCCAATTCGCCATTTACAGGCCAGACGCTCAAAGGCGTCGTGAGATATACGATTGTGGACGGAGAGATACAGTATTGCAATAAAGGATAATACTAAAACGGGCATTACGTAGATTCTATGTAATGCCCGTTTTTACACATCCCGCGCGGCGAGTAGGGGAAAGTCTTCCCTACTCGATTGCACAGCCCTAACTGCTTTATCCGTCGCGCATCGCGCTTGGCGTGATGCCGTAAACCTTTTTGAATGCGCGGCGGAAGGTGTTTGCATTGTTGTAGCCCACGGAGAGGTACAGTTCATTTAGGCTGATATCGGTCTCGCGAATGAGCCTGGCAGCCTCACTTAACCGTATCGTTTCCAGATACGTCGAGAAGTTTACCCCCTTTTTCTCCTTGAACAGGTGCGAGAAGTAGCTCTCTGATATCTGGAACTCATCTGATATCTTGTTTAGTCCCATAGAAGGATCAGAATAGTTTTCGAGGATGTATTTTTCAATCGTAGTGATCAGGTCAGAGTCGTCACTCTTGGCGGTGAACAGTTTGCAGAGCTTTATGGCGATATCCTCACAGAGCTTAAAGGAAACATGCTGGTTGAAGATTTCATCCAGATCTTTGATGGTTTCTGCAGGGGTGTTGTGTGGGAGTGCAAACCGCGCTTTCAACAAAGTGTTTCGGATGTCGGACAGCAGAAACTGCACCATTGGGATCGGCAGAGAGCGCTCCTCGATGTTTTCCTGATGCAGCAGGCTGAAGAGCTCGAGCACCTGAGAGGTATTTCCGGTCGTGATAAAGTGGATCAACTTAGTAGAAAGCTCGTTCGGATAGTAAAATGTACTCGAATCCTTCTTGATAAATTCATACGGAAAGAATATATAGTTTTTGCTGGTGTAGTTGACAGCCTCCATCGCCTGCTGGTAGGATTCCCAGACATTTAAAATATCATCTGTATTTTTACCAATGCCCGCAAAGAGCCAGATGCCATAGGTATCTAGCAAATGGTCATGCAGCTTTACGACTGCCTCGTTGGTCTTGATAATCAGGTCCGTCCCATCGTCAGGTTTTCCAACAACAATCAGCGCATAGACGCGGTCGGAGGGGCTAAAGCAGTACAGCGGATCGCCCAGATACTGCCGCAGCGTTTCGCGCACGATCTGGTTGCATTCCTCAAGTGTGATAAATTCACTCGGGGACGATTGGAATTCTGTGGCGCTGTTGTACGCTACTACATACAGGCCGTTATAGGTATAGTTTTTATCAGTCAGGCTAAGAAACTCTTTGGCGTAGGTGGCTTCTTCGGGGGAGACGATCATGCCCCGCAAAAACTGACGGACATAGGAGTTAAAAATAATCGGGCGCTGGTTGTCCATCACTTCCTCGAGATGGCTCTTTTCTTCCTGCAAGTCACTCTTTTCCTGCTCTGTCACCTGCAGCTGCTGGTCCAAGTCGATGATTGGCTGGATATTGCGCTTGGAGAGCATGAAAATAATGATTAATCCGCCCACTAATGCAGCTGCAAATACTGCAGCGTACAAAATTTGAGGAGGTGCATTATTTGTGGTGGAGTCATAGGAAGGATGGCTGTAATAGTAGGAGTATCCTGTTTTTGTAGAGGTATGGATATCCAGAGACAATTTTTGGGCCGATAAAAAGTCTTCGATTTTGTCAGTCAGCCCATCTGTGATCAGGTTGTCAAAATCTTCACTCTCCCGAGGGCCAAGTGACAGGATATTGTCTGTATAGTCTGTGAACACGGACAAAAAACGATAGGGAGAGTCCGTGTTAAGGCACTCAAACAAGGAAGAAAGCTTTTCCTCCTCCAGAACAAAGCACACAACAGCATCAATATTCAAATAGTAGAGGTCGTTCATGTCAATCACATACATATAGTAGGTTTTGCTGCTAAATGGACGGATCGTATCCATCGGAATAAAATGGTAATAGCTGGCGGGGTCTGTAAGCGCTTTCATAAAAGTTTCATGTGCGTCCTCCGCGTAGTCCTTAATCCAGTAGTAATAACGGTTCTGGCCGATAAAGAAACCAGGTCCTATGACAAAGTCTGATTTCGGAAAATAGCAGAAGACCTCCGACATTGGCAGAAGCGCCTCCGGATACACGTCTGTGGCCATTGTTGTCGCGATAGCATTCCCCAGTTCAAAGAGATTGTTGTCGATAGAGTCCGTCTTAGCAAGCTTTCGAACCCTGTCATCCTGTAAAAGTTGGCGGCAGTAGGCCTCCATGATGTCCAGATCCTTCTCAAACAGCTCCACATTGCTCATGAGCGTGGATTTGACCTGCCATTGGTACTGGCTGCGCGCGTTGTTGGTGTTGGCCACATACAGGTAGGTAAACAACACCAATATAATGAAGAGAAAGATGCTGTAGGAAGTCATCATCTTGAGCATCAGCGCCTGCCTGTCGTTTGTAGGGCTTGTATAAATTTTAGGTGGATTTATGGCATCTTGTATATTTTGGGATTTGATATTCACAGTTTTTACTCCTGAACCCTTTTATTTTAATATTTTTTATTAAAAAAATTAGTGTTATTTTAGTAATATTTTATCAGCTTTACAAAAAAAATACAACATGTAACTGCTGTTACAGTCCCATTTTTTCAGCTTTTTCAAAAATTGCCCTCAAAATATGCATGCTTCCTCAAATATTGTCTCTTGAATGTAAATGCTTACAATGCTAAAGTAAATGACATACGGAGGCAGACCGCAGCAAGCGGGCTCCGGTTGAAACTTTTTAGTTTTCATTCAAAAAATTATACAGGGAGGAAAGTAAGAAATGAAAAAGAAAGCATTATCTTTACTTTTGGCATCAACGATGGTGGTTTCCTTAACCGCATGCGGTGGAAAAGGGGACGACGCTGGCACGACGACTGGCGGCACGACAGACAATAGTGCGGCATCAAATACGAATGACGCTGCAACATCGGATAATAATGCTTCGTCAGGCGATACGAGCGGAAGCGCTGCGGCGTCAGGCGAGAAGGCTGATTACCATGAGGTGCTCAAGGACGGAATTACAATTGTAGTAAATGGTACACTGACCGCTTCTGTGGATAATGGCCAGGCAGATTTTGAGAAGCAGTGGGAGGAGGCCGTTGGAATCGACCTGACAATCCAGCAGCTTGACCACTCAGGCTACACGGACGCCGTTGGCCGTCTCTTTGCAAGCCAGGATTATCCTGACGCGATGATCATGAGCGCCGAGATGTTCAAGCAGTATTCACCGACAGGTCTTCTTTGGGATATGGCGGACGCTTACGCGAATGCGGAGTTCCAGTCAAGAGTGACACTGCCGAGCATCAATGAGAACTTAAAAGACGCACAGGGGCATCTGTACGGCTTCGCGCCGACATACGGCAATGGCTGTGTCACCTATGTAAAGAAGGCATGGCTTGACGCGGTTGGCATTGATATCAATTCGGTTAAGACATACGAGGACTACTATAAGATGCTCATGGCGTTCCACGATGGCGATCCGGACGGAAACGGCGTGAATGGCGATACATATGGCGTTGTGGCGGCAGGCTTCATCGGGACAGAGGCTCCGTGGATCAACTATCTGCCTGAGTTCTGGCAGGACGCATATCCTTCCCTCTATCAGAAGGCAGACGGAACATGGGTTGACGGATTCCAGGAGGACGCTACAAAACAGGCGCTTTTAAGAATGCAGCAGGCATACAATGACGGAGCGATTGATCCGGAGTCCCTGACGGCATCGACAAAGATTGCCCGTGAGAAATGGTTCTCCAATGACCAGATGGGTTCAGCAGGCGCATTTACATACTGGGCAGGTACATGGTACAGGACACTGACAGACAACCTCATCAAGAATGAAGTAAACGAGGAGCTTGTACAGCTTCCGCCAATCAAGGAGATTCAGGATACAGTGGGCGGATACCTCAACAGAGAGGCGCCGGTGTGGGTTATCATCGACCAGGGCGACCCGGTGCACAATCAGGCAGTATTTGATGCGCTGTTAGATACCATGTTGGACGGCGATAAGGTACAGACACTGTGGGTATATGGTGCGGAGGATGTTCACTGGTCCACAAAGGCAGAGGAATTTACAACCAACGCAGGAACAGACAAAGAGAAGTCCTATTCTTACGCAGATGGCGAGTTCCACTTAAAGCCGTCGCCAAACGACCCAAACACAGTATGGAAGAAGAACCATCTTGACCCGGCTCTCACAATCGCGCAGCTGACAAATGGATTTACAGATAATGACGAACTTGCAGCAGCGGGCAACAAGTTCTTTACAGAGAACTGTGTAGACGCTCCAGCTTCACCGGTATCTGAGACCTTTACAAATGAGTCTGGTACAATTCATGACGCAATCATGACATGCCTCACAGATGTTGTGACAAAGAACGGCGATGTCGATGCGGCAATGCAGACCTATGTTGATACGGTTGGCCCGATCATCGACCAGTGTCTGGCTGAGTTGAATCAGTAATATACAGTAATAGTATACGGTAAACAATTTGCGCTTCTGCCTGTGAGGAACTGCAAACAAATGGACAGACAAAAAGGTGACGTTATTTGTTTCAGGGTTTCAGGCAGAAGCGCTTATCTGTCATCAAACCGGGCTGTTCAGTGACCGTTCGATCCGGTCGCTACAATAAAAAATAAAATAGAGAAAGGAAGAGAACGGTATGAGTAAGAAAAAAGTTGTAACCTCCGGCGGCGTGGAAGTTCGGGAGAAACCGCTCGGACTCCGCATATGGAATAACAGGGGATACTACATCATGTTTCTGCCGGTTTTGATCTTTTTGCTGATCATGCACTACTGGCCGATGCTTGGTGTGCGCTATGCGTTTTATGATTACAAGCCGGTAGGGCCAAAGACGTTTGTCGGATTTGACCATTTTACAAAGATGTTTTCAACGCCGGCATTCTGGACCGCGTTCTGGAATACGCTTGAACTTAGTATCGCAAATCTGATCTTGACCAACGTTTCGGCGGTTATCGTGTCCATTTTCTTAAACGAAATGAAGAATCTGTTCGCGAAGAAAACCCTGCAGACGATCATCTATCTGCCGCACTTTATGTCGTGGGCGGTAGTGGCATCGATTTTCAGCTTGTTCCTGTCGCCTTCAAGTACAGGTATGGTGAACGGCCTTCTGCGTGACTGGGGGATTTTAGGGGAGGCAGACAAGAATATCTACTTCCTGGCAAGCACTACCTGGTGGCGTCCGATTTACTGGTTTATCCAGGTTTGGAAGGAGACTGGCTGGGGGACGATCATCTATCTGGCAACCCTGTCCGGTATCAATCCGGAGCTGTATGAGGCGGCGGACATTGACGGCGCTACGCGTATGCAGAAGATTCGCTTCGTGACGCTGCCTGCACTGTCCAACACGATCATCACTGTGCTGATTCTGAACCTGGCAAAGGTTATGAACCTGTTTGAGTCCGTATTCGTGCTTTATAACAACGCGGTGTTTGAGGTGTCTGATGTTATCGCGACTTATATTTACCGCCAGACCTTCGCGATCGCGCTGCCGAATTACGGTTATTCAACAGCAGTTGGTTTGTTCCGCTCTCTCGTGGGCTGTGTTCTTGTGCTGGTGTGCAACCAGGTGAGCAAGAAGGTTCGCGGCCGCGGTATTGTATAGGAGGTGTGGAGATATGGCAAAAGAAATGGTTAGCAAGAAGCCCAGTGATAAGCTGCATGTATTTGACATTGTCAACTATATTGTATTTATACTGATCGGCCTGGTCATCATTGTTCCTATCTGGAAGGTTGTCGTGGATTCGCTCAACAAGGTTGGCGTATATCAGTTCCAGCTGTGGCCAAACTCATTTACGCTGGACGGATATAAGACGATTATCGGGACACAGCAGCTTTACAGCCCGTTTATTATATCGGTTGTCACGACGCTGTTAGGTACGCTGCTTGGTCTGGTGTTATCGACGCTTGGCGGTTATGTGCTTGTTCAGTTTGATATGCCGGGGCGCGGTATCTTTGCGTACATACTGCTCTTTACCATGATTTTCTCGGGCGGCATGATCCCGGAGTATCTGGTCATGAGGAGACTGGGTCTGGTAAACAATTGGTGGATTCTCGTTGTAAAACATGGTATGAATGTGTACAATCTCGTATTGATGCGAAACTTCTTCGAGGGCATTCCCGGTTCGCTGTACGAGGCGGCAAAGATTGACGGCTGTTCACCGATGGGAATTTTCTTCAAGATTGTGCTTCCGCTCTCCAAGGCGGCGCTCGCTTCCATCGGACTGATGTTCGCAGTTGCTGTATGGAACGATTACTCAACGGTTAAGATTTATATTACAGATCCTTTGCAGGTAAACTTCCAGTATAAGTTGAGAAACATGATTATGGACGGTGATACGCCGATTACGGGCTATAAGGTCTCGCAGAGTACACTGTACAACGCGGGTATCATCTCGGCGGTCCTTCCGTTTATGATTCTGTATCCGTTCCTGCAGAAGTATTTCGTAAAGGGTGTCAATATCGGGGCTGTCAAGGAGTAAATAGTGGCGCTTCACGTTTGAAAAAGGGAAACTTCGGTTTCCCTTTTTTGGAAAAGAGAGATAGGAGGATACTATGGAACGCACGAAAACAAGCATATTCTGGGCGGCGGACTCGACTGTTCAGACAAACGACATCACGACATATCCTCAGACGGGCATTGGACAGGTATTTTCCCTGTATACGAGGGACGGTGTGACCGTGGCCAATCACGCAAAGAACGGGAGGAGCACGAAGAGCTTTATGGACGAAGGGCGGCTTGACGCGATTGACAAAGAGATCGGAGAGGGGGATTTTCTGTTCATACAGTTTGGCCATAACGATGAAAAGAAAGAGGACCCGACGCGGTACACAGAACCATATTCGACTTTTATGGAGAACCTGGAGACGTATATTCATGTGGCGAGAAAGCACAAGGCGCATCCGGTGCTGGTCACGCCGCTCGAGCGCAGATGTTTTGTGGACGACAGGCATCTTGGAATGGGGGCGCACTCGGACTACGTGGCGGCGATGAAGCAGACAGCCGGGAAAAACAATGTAGCGCTTGTGGACCTCTACAGCATGAGCCGCTGCGAGTTAAAGAGAGCGGGAGAGACGGGCAGCCGTAAGTGGTATATGTACTTTGACGCAAACCTGTACAAGAATTATCCAGAGGGAAAGACGGACAATACGCATCTTAGGTATGAGGGCGCGGTGTTCTATGCGGGGCTTGTTGCAAAGGGGCTGCGCGAGCTTGGCGGGATTTACAGTGACTTGCTGCTGGATGGGGCCGTCGAGTAGGGAACCGTCAGCCCCTGCTGACATATTTCCTTTGGGTGTCCATATACATAAAAAACCGATGCGGCAAAACGCATCGGTTTTTTATATTCATTTATTATATTACGGATGGAAGTTTGAATTTGCTGATCAGTGAATCCAGCGTGGTCGCCTGTGCGGACAGCTCCTGGCTTGTCGCGGAGGATTCCTCTGCTGTCGCGGAGTTCGACTGGACAACTTCGGAAATCTGGTTGACGCCCATCTCGGCCTGCTTCATTGCCTCGGCCTGGTCATTTGCCATCTCACTGATGGATTTGGAGGACTGTGCGATCAGTTCGATGCCCTCCACAACACGGTTAATAGAATCATTGACAATGTCTACAGTCTTGCTTCCATCGGCAATTGCATTCAGAGAGGTTTCGATCAGGGTTCTTGTCTCTGCCGCGGAATGTGCACTCTGTTCTGCCAGTTGACGAATCTGGTCCGCAACGACGGAGAAGCCCCGTCCGGCTTCTCCGGCTCTTGCAGCTTCAATAGAAGCATTTAATGAGAGCAGGTTTGTCTGTGACGCGATATCCTCAATTTCGGAAATGATATTGCCTACCTGCTGTGATGCGTCATTAATCCTCGACATCGCGTCCATCATTGCCTTCATTTCACTGTGGCTGCGCTCTGCTTCCTCGGCATATGTACGCGCCTGACTGTAGGAATCTTCCGCATTGTTTGCCGTGACGCGGATATCGTCGGAGATTGTGGTTATGGTTGCCTGCATTTCCTCGACAGCACCGGCCTGGTCGGTTGCGCCCTCTGCAAGACTCTGCGCGGCTTCTGAAAGGTTGTTGGCGCCCGCAGCAACCTGGTTTGAGGCTTCGCTGACAGACTGCATGGTTTCTACAAGCTGTCTCTTTAACAATGACATGGAGGTAAGAATGGATTCAAACTCTCCGGAATATTTGGATTTGTCACTGCTTGTTGCGGTGAAGTCTGCATTTGCCATCTGGTTTAGGATACTTCCCACATCATGGATGATAAACTGCAAAGTAGAGGCCATTAAAGTGCTTGTGGCAACCATTTCAGAGAGCTCGTCCTTCGTATCTACTGTCGGGAACGGTGACGATAGGTCGCCTTTTGCAAAGATATCCAGACGGTCTTTGAGCTGGTCAAGCGGTGTCGCGATGCTGTAGGCAATGTTTTTGCCAAGGGTAAGCGCAAAGACAATCGAACCGACGATGACAATGATGATGACTACAATTAACACGATTACAATTGCCGTGAGGAGGGTGGACTGGGCCTGGCCTTTTTCCACCTTGATCTCCATGATCTCTGTCAGATCTGCGTAGAGTTCGTTGTACATGGGAGCGAGCTCGCCAAGGGCCTTGTCCTGTGCAAGTTTGCACTGTTCGCGGTCTGTCGTAGCGCCCTGGCTGACGATCTCTGACTCAAATGCCCAGTAATCGACAAGTTTATCCTGGACCTCTTTGTAGAGGGCTTTGTTTTCCGCTGTGACCATTGCGGATTCGAGAGAGTTAAACTCTTTGGTAAAAGACTCTTTGTAGTCCTCATGGTTTTTGAGCAGGGTGTCGATGGCCTCCTGGTCATCATAGCCGATGATACCGCGCATCGCGGAGCGTGAGTCAGCAAACTGCGCCATAGCTCTTCCGATATCGCCCTGCGCAAAACCGTAATTGATTAATGCGGATGCATACATCTGGGAAAGGACAAACATCGTGATCAACGTAATGACAGATACTGTGGTCATGATACATGCGACAGTGATAAAGGCTCTTACGAGACGGTCCTTGATTTGTAGGTTGTTCAATTTCTTTAACATGATTCTTGATTCTCCTTACACTTAATATTTCTTTGGCGCTGCAGATAACCTTGAATATTATGGCTGACGGGATGCGAACAGTACCATGACAGCGGCCCAATATTTTTTATTTCTTCTGTGCAGTTTAGACCGTATCAACTGTTCAGTACGTTCACAGAAGCGAGTGGATCTACAAGAAACTGTTTGTTTGATGGGTTTTTCGGTAATACGAAGAAGTGTACTCGCATAGCGTGTAACAAATGTATGATCTGGTACTAAATAGTTACGACTGTTTTATTATTTTGTGCTCAGGATAAATAAATAATATATGTAGTTATTATACATCGTTTTGTCTATGTTGTCCAATGATTTTCAGAAAATAATCTTATATTTTGTCTTTTTTATGCATAATACCACGTAAAAACAGCTGTCGAAGCATGTTCAGACAGCTGCTTATGTATGCCTTATTAAGATTCGACGATTTCCAATAGTTTTCCTGTGATGTCCGCCATGTTGGAGGAAGCCTGTTTGGTGTTCTGCGAGATGCGCACATTTTCCTCCACGACATTGGAGATGCGCTCAATCTGGCTGACAGCGTGGGATACGATGTCCACGTTCTGCCGCACCATATCCGTGATTTCCTCGATGTTGTGGTCGGTCTGTTCGATCGTTTCCACGACGATGCCAAAGGCTTCCACGGTCTGGTCGGTGATCGCGTGCCCATCCTCAACGGCGTTGATTGAGTTCATGATCAGCTCGTTTGTCTCCCGGGCTGCCTGCGCGCTGCGCGCGGCAAGCTCGCCGACTTGTGTCGCCACGACGGCAAAGCCCTTGCCCATGTCGCCGGCCCTTGCAGCCTCGATGGAGGCGTTCAGGGAGAGCATGTTGGTCTGCTGGGCGATGGAGTTGATCTCGCCGATAATCTTTTCAATCTCCATAGACATGTCGCTGATCTTCTGCATGGAGTCTTTCAGGAGCTGCATGCGGGATTGTGTCTCAAGGATCTTATCAGAGGTGGTGCTGGTTGCGGCTGTGACGGCGGCGGTGGCGTTCACGCTGTTGTTCAGCTCCTCGGTCAGCTGGTTCATGGTCTGCTTCAGGTCCTCGACGGCGCGTTCCTGCTCGCCGGTTCCGTTGAAAATGTTCTCGGCGTTGTCAAGTGTCTCGCCGGAGACATTGTTCAGGTCGCGGCAGGCATTTTTCACATTCTGGATCATGAGCTGGTTGTGCGCCATATCCTGCTTCTGCTGCTCAATCAGGTGGTCATTGTCCCGCATGCTCTGCTGGATTCCCGCAACCATCGTATTGATGCTGTCCGAGAGCATGGTAAACTCGGGGTTGCCCTGCTCGTTTACGGTAATGTTGAAATTACCCCGGGCGATCTCGTGCATGGAGTTGGAGATGCGGTTGATGCCCTGCACGATCTTGTCGTCCACCATGCGGTTGATCATCAGAAGCAGTATGCCAAAGATGATCAGCATGCTCAAAGACACCACAAGCGTCTGGTTGCGGCGTCCGGCATAGTATTCGCTCGACGGCAGGAAGGTTCCGATGATCTGGCCGTTGTATTCCTCTGCCATATAGTAGCCTTTTGTCCCGTCAATGACAGCCTTGCCTTTGCCGGTCAGGCTGGAGGGAAAGCCGGCGTCCGCGGCAGGTTTGCCGATCAGGGCGGCATTTCTGTGTGCCAGGATCAGCCCGCTTTTGGCGTCGATGGCGTAGACATAGCCTTTTTCGCCGTAGTCAATGTCCTGCAGCACGACGGAGATCTCGGTTCCCGCAAGCATTTTCTCAAGCACCTCAGGGCGTACACCAACCTGCACCAGCCCTTTTGCGTCAGACCTTGCCACACCAATGTACTGCATCACGATGCCTTCTGCCACATTTACCTGTGGCTCCTGCACGATCTCGATGGAGGGATCATCTACGATCACCATAAAGGCATTCGACTGTGCTCCACTCTTCATGTCAAAGCCGATGTAGGCGTCGATCGTGCTGCTGGTGATGATGCCGTCCTCATCGATGATGTGCAGTTCGTTGACCATCAGCCGGTCCTTGATCGTGTTGAGCTTGTCCGCGTTGCCGTAGATGGAGCTGTCCGCGGCGAGCATGTCCGCAAACGCCCTTGTCTTTGCCAGGTTGTCACGGCTTAGATTCTCGGTAAGCTGCGCGATGTTCTCCTCGTTGGCGGCAAGCTTTGCCTTCACATCCTCGAGCTTTGCGTGGCTTGAGGTTGTGTTGTTGCTTAAGCTGACGCCCGTCTGCAGTACAAAGATTGCCAGAATTGTGATGATCAGTCCGGCAAGCATGTAGTAAAAGAGCCGCTGGGTAAATATTTTTTTCATGAGCCAGTACCTTCCTTCCTTGCTGCTGATAGTAAGTTTCGCGTTTGGCAGATATTGACACTATTATAACTTCTTCTGAATGAATCATCAAGCCTTTTGTGAAGAGTTGTGTGATTTGGGCGATTTGTGTAATATTGGTGACGCCAAAACGATGCATGGGGGGCGTTTGTAGAATTTTTTTGCCTGCGGATAATGTGGCGTTACGCGTGATGGGGAAAGGTATCATTGATATTTGGGAAGGGCTGGATGATTGTGCTTTTGTGAGTGGGGGTGCTGGGAGTTTTGGGAGTTTTGGGGACTGGAAATTTTATACAAATGGGATTGGCAATTGACATTTAGTTGTAGTTGTGCTAATATGTATTATGTAGTTAGTTACAACTAACTGCTGCAATGGAGAATATACAAGGTGGTTTGTACACATACTTCTTTGGGGATCAAGGCTTTAGGCTACCTGTTAAGTATTATTGTTCCATAATAATACTGCTGGCGTGAAAAATTTTTAATGATACTTTATGGAACAAATCTTGTATAATCCTGCTCAATATCATATTGCTACGCAGCGCTATGATATTTTATGGATATATTTTTTAGGATTCTTGAACCAGGAACGGATGAAAGCATATATTAATAAGGAAGAAAAAGGGGGAATATAGCATGGGTATCAGTATGGATATCAGCATGGCGGCAGGTGTGATGATACCGCTCATCGGCACTTCGCTTGGCTCGGCTATGGTATTTTTCATGAGAAACCAGATTCATAGAAAAGTTGAAAAATTGTTGATGGGATTTGCGGCGGGGGTCATGGTGGCAGCGTCCGTGTGGTCGCTTCTGATCCCTTCGATTGAGATGGCGGCGGAACAGGGGAAGGTGGCGTGGATTCCGGCGGCGGTGGGATTTATATTGGGAATGGCGTTTTTGCTGCTGCTCGACAGCGTGATTCCGCACCTGCACCTCGATACGGAGC
>CAJUQZ010000054.1 GCA_910588755.1 uncultured Lachnospiraceae bacterium
AATGACAGATGCAAATAAGGAAAGCTTGAAAACGGCATCAGGAAATGATGGATGCAAATAAAGAAAGCAAGAATATGGCATCAGGAAATGACAGATGCAAATAAGAAAATCAGAATGTGGTATCATAATATGAAAGGAGCGTGGCAGGTTGGAGTTAGATGAGCGAAAGCGAAAGATATTGCAGGCAATCATCCGCAATTATCTGGAGACTGGCGAACCGGTTGGAAGCAGGACCATTTCCAAGTATACGGACTTAAATCTAAGCTCTGCTACGATCCGAAATGAAATGTCAGACCTCGAGGAGCTGGGGTATATCGTACAGCCACACACCTCGGCGGGGCGGATTCCTTCCGACAAGGGCTACCGGTTGTATGTGGATCAGATGATGCTCGAGAAAGAG
Source organism: uncultured Lachnospiraceae bacterium (assembly GCA_910588755.1). GTDB lineage: Bacteria > Bacillota > Clostridia > Lachnospirales > Lachnospiraceae > COE1. The sequence continues at coordinate 401 of CAJUQZ010000054.1, forward strand.
GAACAGTTAAGCCAGGCGACGCAGGAAGTGCGGGAGATGCAGAAGATGCTGCTTGACCGTGAGGATAAGATGGAGGCGGTGCTCAAGCAGATGGCGAAAATGCTTGCCGCCAACACAAATTATGCCACCATGATATCGGCGCCGCAGGTGCGAGGAAATAAGCTGAAATTTATACAGCTCTCAAGGGTGGATACAAGGCAGCTTCTGACCACGATAGTCGTCGAGGGAAATGTAATTAGGAACGATATGATATCAGTCGATCAGATGCTCGACGACGAGACACTGTTAAAGCTCAATATCCTGCTGAACACAAACTTAAACGGACTGCCAATCGAGGAGATCAATCTAGCGATGATCGCGAACCTCAAACAGCAGGCGGGCATTCACGCAGGTATCATCGCAGAGGTGATGGACGCGGTAGCGGCCGTGATCAAGGACGGCGAGAATGTGGAGATTTACACGAGCGGGGCCAACAATATTTTCAAGTATCCAGAGCTTGCAGACAATCAGCGGGCGAGCGAGTTGATTACAACTTTTGAGGAAAAGCAGCTGTTAAGTGAGCTTGTGCAGGACACACTAACCGACGAGAGCGGAACAGGCATACAGGTCTATATCGGCAATGAGACACCGGTCAAGACCATGAAGGACTGTAGTGTGGTGACAGCGACCTATGAGCTAGAGGAGGGCATGAAGGGCACAATTGGAATTATCGGTCCGCGCCGTATGGATTATGACAAGGTGATTCGTACGTTGAAGACACTGAAAAGTCAGCTGGATACGATATATAAAAAAGATGACAGGCAGGGCGGATAGAATAAGGGCCGTGGCTGATAGAGCAGGCGTATATATTATACACGATATTATATATAGAAAGGAAACGAGTGGCGTGGAAGAGAAGGAACTGGATGAACAGATCAACGAAGCTGTAAATGAAGAAGCAGAAAAAGCTGTAAATGAAGACGTAAACGCGGATGCAGAAGCGGCGGAAGATATACCCGCCAAGACAGGACAGCAGGAAGATGTGGCGGAGGAAAACGGCGGCTCGGGCGACAAAAAGGAAAAGAAAAAGTCTTTTCTTGGCAAGGACAAGAAGGAGAAGGCCAACAAGCTCCAGGAAAAGGTCGATGAGCTCGAGGACAGGGTGAAGCGCCAGATGGCAGAGTTTGACAATTTCAGAAAGCGCTCCGAAAAAGAGAAGTCTGCGATGTTTGAGACTGGCGCAAAGAGTGTTGTAGAGAAGATCCTGCCGGTTGTGGACAATTTCGAGAGAGGTCTTGCGGGACTGTCCGAGGAGGAGATCAAGCAGCCTTTTGCGGAGGGGATGAACATGATCTACAAGCAGCTGATGGCAGAGCTCGAAAAGCTTGAGGTAAAGCCAATCGCGGCGGTCGGCTGCGAATTTAATCCAGATCTTCACAATGCGGTGATGCAGGTGGAGAGTGAGGAGTATGCGTCAGGCATTATCGCGCAGGAGCTTCAGAAAGGGTATACGTACCGGGACAGCGTAGTAAGGCACAGTATGGTAGCAGTAGTGCAGTAAAGGTATTTGGATAGTTCAATAAATGGTTTTAAGTAAATGATTTTATGGAATGAGGAGGAAAAAATCATGGCAAAGATTATTGGTATTGACTTAGGTACAACAAACAGCTGCGTGGCAGTTATGGAAGGTGGCAAACCCACCGTTATCGCAAATACAGAGGGCGCAAGGACAACACCTTCTGTCGTGGCATTTACAAAGACAGGCGAGCGTCTTGTCGGTGAGCCGGCAAAGCGCCAGGCTGTGACAAATGCGGAGAAGACGATTGCGTCCATCAAGCGGGATATGGGTACGGACTATAAGGTTGACATCGACGGAAAGAAGTATACTCCTCAGGAGATTTCCGCTATGATTCTGCAGAAGCTGAAGGCAGATGCGGAGAGCTATCTGGGAGAGAAGGTTTCAGAGGCCGTGATCACGGTGCCGGCATATTTTAACGATGCACAGCGCCAGGCGACAAAGGACGCAGGTAAGATTGCAGGTCTTGATGTAAAGCGTATCATCAACGAGCCGACAGCGGCAGCGCTTGCATATGGTCTTGACAATGAGAAAGAGCAGAAGATTCTGGTGTATGACCTTGGCGGCGGTACATTTGATGTGTCCATTATCGAGATTGGTGACGGCGTGATTGAGGTTCTTGCGACAAACGGTGATACACACCTTGGCGGCGATGACTTTGACAACAAGCTGATCCAGTGGATGACTGATGAGTTCAGGAAGCAGGAGGGCATCGACCTTTCTGGTGACAAGATGGCAATGCAGCGTCTGAAGGAGGCGGCAGAGAAGGCCAAGAAAGAGCTCTCCTCCGCGACGACGACAAATATTAACCTTCCTTTCATTACAGCGACACCGGAAGGACCAAAGCATTTTGATATGAACCTTACAAGAGCCAAATTTGATGAGCTCACAAATGACCTGGTGGAGAGAACTGCTGTTCCGGTACAGAACGCATTGAAGGACGCAGGACTCACAGCCTCCGAGATCGGTCAGGTGCTGCTGGTGGGTGGTTCCACACGTATCCCAGCAGTTCAGGAGAAGGTAAAACAGCTGACAGGCAAGGAGCCAAGCAAATCCCTCAATCCGGACGAGTGCGTGGCAATCGGCGCTTCGATCCAGGGCGGTAAGCTTGCAGGCGATGCGGGTGCAGGTGAAATTCTGCTGTTAGACGTTACACCTCTGTCACTGTCCATTGAGACAATGGGTGGTGTGGCCACGAAGTTAATCGAGAGAAACACGACAATTCCTACCAAGAAGAGCCAGATTTTCTCGACAGCAGCAGATAACCAGACGGCGGTTGACATCAATGTCGTACAGGGTGAGAGACAGTTTGCAAGGGATAATAAGTCACTTGGACAGTTCAGACTTGACGGAATCCCTCCTGCAAGGCGCGGTGTGCCTCAGATTGAGGTTACATTTGACATCGACGCAAACGGTATCGTGAACGTTTCCGCGAAGGATTTGGGAACAGGAAAAGAGCAGCATATCACGATCACGGCAGGCTCAAATATGTCTGATGAGGATATCGAGAAGGCCGTTAAGGAAGCGGCAGAGTATGAGGCACAAGACAGAAAGCGCAAGGAGGCAATTGATGCGAGAAATGACGCAGACTCCTTCGTATTCCAGACAGAGAAGGCATTAAATGAGGTTGGTGACAAGATTGACGCGTCTGAAAAATCCTCATTGGAGGCTGACTTAAACGACCTGAAAGCATTTCTCGAGAGCACCAAGGATACCGAGATGACTGAGGACCAGGTGTCAGAGCTCAAGGGCAAGCAGGAAGCGCTGATGTCAAAGGCACAGAACCTGTTTACAAAGATGTACGAGAATATGCAGGGTGCGGCAGGTGCAGCAGGTCCGGACATGAGCAATATGGGCGGCGCAGAGCAGACACAAGACGCAGGCGCAGCGGACGATGTTGTTGACGGGGATTACAGAGAAGTATAAAGGACAGGGCGGTTCCTGGGCGGCACAGTACGCCGCCTGGAATTTGCCAGGTTCTTCAAAGGACGCCAAGGGGTGGCGTTCTTTGCGTGGATTGTGTTTGATTTATACTGTATAAAAGAAAGGCATGGATGAACATGGCAGAGCAGAAGAGAGATTATTATGAGGTGTTAGGTGTTGAGCGGGGCGCGGACGATGCCAGTATCAAAAAAGCATACAGACAGCTTGCCAAGAAATATCACCCGGACATGAACCCGGGCGACGCTGAGGCTGAGAAGAAGTTCAAGGAAGCGTCAGAGGCCTATGCCGTATTAAGTGATCCTGACAAGAGACGCCAGTATGACCAGTTTGGACACGCCGCGTTTGAGGGCGGCGGTGCAGGCGGCTTTGGCGGATTTGACTTCGGCGGGGCTGATTTCTCTGACATATTTGGCGATATATTTGGTGATTTCTTTGGCGGCGGCCGGAGCAGTTCGAGGAGCAACGGGCCGATGAAGGGCGCCAATATCCGCACTAGCGTGCGCATCACGTTCGAGGAGGCAGTGTTTGGTATTGACAAGGAGCTTGAGCTCAATCTCAAGGATACCTGCAAGACCTGTAACGGCAGTGGTGCGAAGCCGGGTACATCACCCGAGACCTGCCACCGCTGCGGCGGGCGCGGCCAGGTGGTGACGCAGAGCAAGACACCGTTTGGCATTATCCGCAATGCGCAGGTGTGCCCGGAGTGCGGCGGTTCTGGCAAAACAGTCAAGGAGAAATGTCCGGACTGTCATGGAAGCGGCTATATAGCAGGCAGAAAGAAGATACAGGTGTCAATTCCGGCCGGTATTGATAATGGACAGAGTGTGCGGATCCGTGATAAGGGCGAGCCGGGTGTAAACGGCGGGCCAAGGGGCGATCTGCTGGTCGAGGTCGTGGTCGAGAGACATCCGATCTTCTAGCGACAGGATATGAACATCTTCTCTACCGTTCCAGTATCTTTTGCAGTTGCAGCGCTTGGTGGCGAGGTGCTGATTGACACCGTGGACGGCAGGGTTGTCTACGACGTGAAGGCGGGCACACAGACTGACACGCGTGTCAGGCTGCGCGGGAAGGGCGTTCCGTCGCTTAGGAATAAAGATGTCCGCGGTGACCATTATGTGACGCTTGTCGTGCAGGTGCCGGATAAACTGTCTAACGAGGCGAAAGAGCTTCTGCGTCAGTTTGACAAAGAGACCGGAAACAGCCTAGAAGCTGTCAGGAATATGGAAAACAATGACCTGAATGAGGATAAGAACAAAAAAGAAAAGAAACGCAAGGGAATATTTAATAAATAAATTCCAGAAGCCATGTATGATATATATATCGTACATGGCTTCTGGAATTTTGCTGTCTTGACGGCACAGACGATAATGATGCAATTTTGATGCAAAAATTATGCCTGTTTGATACAAATAAGATGCAACTTTGATGTTTCCAGACCGTATCATGTATTTAAAGCGTATTTTGCGCAGGTACAGTTTTGATTATAAAGAAAGGTATGGTACAGGGAGATGAAGAAAAGCAACAGGGTTTTATGTTTCTTAGGTGCGTTTTTGATCAGCTTTATGGTATTGCCGCTAAGGACTGTCCAGGCCACGGAGACGGAAAAGCAGGACAAGGACCAGACGGGCGCGCCCTATTTTTATGTGGAGACGGATGATGTCTCGGTGGACAGCTTTCCACTCAAAAAGACCAGCGTGACAGCGGATATCAATGGCGTGATCGCGGATATCCATGTGGTGCAGTCCTATGCGAATGAGGGGACAAGCCCCATCAACGCATGTTATGTATTTCCAGCGTCCACCAAAGTGACAGTCCACGGTATGCAGATGCAGATTGGCAACCAGCTTGTGACGGCAAAGATCAAGGAGAAGGAGGAGGCAAAGGAGGAGTTTGAGGAGGCGAAGGAGGAAGGAAAAAGCGCCTCGCTGCTGTCGGAGGAACGCCCGAATGTCTTTACGATGAACATTGCAAATATCATGCCGGGGGACAAGGTTTCGGTTGACCTCCATTACACGGAGTTAATCACGCCCACAGACGGGGTGTACCAGTTTGTGTATCCTACGGTTTCAGGCCCCAGGTATGTGGGACCCGTCATAGATGATATGGGAACGCGCGAGGAGTGGACAGCGACGCCCTATCTTCCAGCGGGGACTGACCCAAAGGATCAATATGACATTCGTGTCAGTTTATCGGCGGCTGTTCCCATCACGGAGCTTACAAGCAGCTCCCATGAGATAATGGTCGAGTGGGAGAACGACACCAAGGCAGCTGTCTCGCTTGCCGATGCTTCAGACTACGCGGGCAACAGAGATTTTATATTGGACTATAAGATGATAGGACAGGATATTGCGACGGGGTTGATGCTCAACAAAGGCGAAAATGAGAATTTCTTTATGCTGATGGTACAGCCACCAGAGCGCTGCAATATCGAGGACATTCCGCCTAGGGAGTACATCTTTGTGCTCGATGTATCTGGTTCCATGTCCGGCTATCCGCTGCAGACCGCAAAGGAGCTGATCAGAAATCTTGTGTCCGACCTTCGGGAGACGGATACGTTCAACCTGATTCTGTTCTCCGGCGGATCAATCCAGATGTCGGAGCAGTCAGTCCCGGCCAATAAGGAGAACATTAACAGGGCGATACAGATTATCGACAGGCAGGAAGGTTCTGGTGGCACAGAGCTTGCGCCGGCGCTTAGGGATGCCATCGCAATCCCGGCAAAGGCAGACGTGGCGCGCAGTATCGTTGTCATCACAGACGGTTATATCTACGGCGAGGATGAGATCTTTGAGATTATTCATGAAAATATAGGCAGCACGGACTTCTTTTCATTTGGCATCGGCCGAGGCGTCAACCGCAATCTGATAGAGGGAATCGCCAAGACAGGGCAGGGTGAGCCATTTGTCGTGGCAGATCAGGAGGAGGCGGAAGAAACCGCAGCACGGTTTAAGACTTATATCCAGTCGCCCGTCATGACGGATATCAACGTGAAGTTTGACGGGTTTGATGTTTATGATGTGGAGCCGGCTGTTCTCCCCACACTCTTTGCTCAGCGGCCGATCATTTTGCTGGGAAAGTGGCGCGGTGAGCCAGAGGGAACGGTTCAGATTACGGGAAAAACAGGAAGCGGTGACTATGTGCAGACGATTTCACTAGATGCTCTGAAGGATAATCCTTCAGATGAAAATGCTGCAGAAGAAAAGAATATCGCAAAAGAAGAGTCTGGTGTAAATGAAACGTATGTCAGGAATTACGAAATGTCAGGCGCTTATCTAAGTGGTTCAGCCGGGGACGCGTCAGATGGGAAAGCAGTGAATGCGAAAGCGTCTGTCGTGCAGGCTAATAAGCTTGCACCAGTCTCTGCACAGACATATGCCACAAATGCAACGAACAGGAACACAGCCGGAGATGCCACAAATGCAAATGTCGCAGGCAGTGCAGACCAGACGCAGTCTGTCGCGGCAGTCACCTTGGAGAGTGATGTGCTAAGCTATCTGTGGGCACAAAAAAGAATCGAGCGTCTCACCGACTATGGATTAAATAAGAATAATCCCGATGTAAAGGCAGAGGTGACACAGCTAGGTCTGACATATAATATCCTGACACCGTACACTTCATTTATCGCAGTGACAGAGACAGTGCGCAATCCAGGACAGAACAGCACGGATGTGGACCAGCCGCTTCCGCTGCCGCTGGAGGTATCCAACTTTGCAGTCGGTGGTTATCTGTTTGGCGCAGAGCCGTCAGAAATACTTCTAGGTGCTATATTATTGCTGATGATAGTGTTGCAGCTTCCTGGTATCAGGAGACGGCTGCAAAAGCGCCGCGCATAGTATTAGAGGCAATGGCAAAAATGAGGTATCAAAATGAGGAACAATATGATAAAAAATGCAGTCATCTATTTTGCAGCAGCCCTTGCTGTGCTTGCTATGAAAATATTTTACCGCACAGTGGACTGCGGGGCACTCTTATGGATTCTTGCACCTACCACATGGTGGGTGCAGCTCCTAAGTGGCATTCCTTTTGAGTGGCTGGCGCATGTCGGGTATGTGAGCCATGAATACCAGTTTGTCATCGCTGCGTCCTGTTCGGGAGTGCGTTTTTTGATGATTGCGTTTGTCATGCTGGTGTGCTCGTTCACGCATCAGATGGATTCATGGGGAAAAAAGCTTTCCTGGCTGGGCTTTTGTGCTGTTTTTTCCTATATAGCTACAGTCCTTGTGAATGGAATACGGATTACGCTTTCCATATATCTGCCGATAATGCTTGGAAAGGATGTTTTACCAATGTGGCTGACAGCAGAGCGGCTTCATACAATGATCGGTACAGTCATTTATTTTTCCATGCTCATTGGTATCTACTGGCTGGTCTGGAGCGTGTGCAGGCCCGCGGATACCTGCGCGGGCACAAAAGATGGGAACATCAGGGAAGCCGCAGGGCGGACAAAGCGCTTTGCGGCGCCTGTGTTCTGGTACTTTGTGATGGTTCTTGGCATTCCGTTCCTTGGAAGGCTGTACCGCAATGACTGGGCAGGATTCTGGCCGTATGCGCTGCTTGTGTCAGGGATATGCATTCTACTAGTACTGATGTTCATGTTGCTGGGCAGTGTAGTACGAAGCATTCGGGGAACAAAACCATCTACACATCGCTGCTGACCTTTGGCACCTGTATGGGGACATAGCAATAAGTCGTCTTCCCTGTAAAGTGCCCGTCCAGATACCGGCGCTGCTCCACAACGTTGCCATGTTCATCGTAACAGTAAGCAAACCTGCCCGTGTTTTGTAGGACACCATTCGCATTATAGACAGTCTCTAGGGTTACGTTTCCAGCTGCATCATAGTCATACTCGTAGAAATACATTGGAGAGCCGTCCGCAAAATAGATGGTCTGCTTCACCCTGTTTCCGTCCGTGTCATACTGTGCCGTTGCAAACTCCGTCACAGTGCCGTTATTGTAACTGATATAGCGTATTTGATCCAGGCTGTCCTCCGCCGCGCGGCTCGAAGCTGCCAGTTGTGCAGTCACAGGAACGTTGGCGTCTGCTTCAAAAAAGCGGGTTACAATATAGTCATTTCCAGACCAGAAAGCACGTTCGACCAGACCGCCGTCTGCATCATATTGGCAATCGACATATTTTGGGGGATTGCTGCCAGTATTGTACGTTTCACGCACACTGCGTTCATTTCCCTCAAAAGCATATGAATACACACATGTATTGCCATTTCCATAGTTGTCATATTCCATCTGCCGCGTTCTGTTGCCGTCCGCATCATATTCATATTCGAAGCGGAGTGCCTCTGTCAGTACGTCCTCGCCAGAATCGCCGCTGCGATTGCAAAATAGAATTTCCTCACAAACGCGGTAAACAAGGACTGTTTCCTCCAGGGGCGGTGTTGTGGGCTGTTTTGTTCTGGCAGAGGCTGCCTCCCTATTTTTGCCTGTGCAGGCTGTCAGTAAAACCATGCCTGCAATGATGCAGGCGGTGGACTTTAATCCATGTCTTTTCATTGTGTCTCCCTTCTATGTATTTCTTCTATGCATTCCTTCTATGTATTCCTTCTATGTATTCCATCTTTGTCCGTGTATAACCGGCGAAATGCCGTTGCTTCATATGCTTATTATAATACCCGACAGCCAATCCCACAAGTCATATTGCATCGCATTCTTTTCATAAGGTCAGACCATAATTTTGCGGATTTTGTTTAAATTTATGGAAATCACAGGATGGTTGTGGTATGATTTGGGTATGAGTATCGAGATTGGAAAGCGATAATGACGTGATTTGTTGCAGTTGATGATTGTGAAAGCAAATCTCAGTCACACTCCAAGATTGGTCAGGGAGGTTTGACATGAAGTGGAAAAAATTTACAATAAAAACGATTACCGACGCGGAGGATATCATTATCAGCACACTCTATGACATCGGTCTGGAGGGGGCGCAGATTGAGGATAAAGTACCGCTGACACCACTAGAAAAAGAACAAATGTTCGTAGACATTTTACCCGATGGCCCCGAGGATGACGGGATTGCGTACTTAAGTTTCTTTGTGGAGGAGCACGCAGAAAATCCAGAGGATGCCGCTAGCAGTTTGTCCGTGGACGAGATAGTGGCAAGTATCCATAACGAGCTAGAGGCCCTGCGCAATTTTATGGATATCGGGGAGGGGACGATTATGGTTTCCGAGACGGAAGATATCGACTGGATTAACAACTGGAAGCAGTTTTTTCACCAGTTTTATATTGATGACCTGCTCGTGATACCGTCGTGGGAGGAGGTGAGCCCCGGGGATAAAGATAAAAAGATTCTGCATATTGATCCTGGGACCGCGTTTGGCACAGGCATGCATGAGACGACACAGCTGTGTATCCGGCAGCTCAAAAAGCATATCACGCCGGAGACGGAGCTGCTTGACGTGGGGACAGGGAGTGGTATTCTTGCGATTATTTCCCTGATGTATGGCATCAGGCATGCGGTTGGCACGGACCTTGATCCCTGTGCGGTGGAGGCGGTGCGGGAAAACATGAGGGCAAACCAGATCGCGCCGGAGCGCTTTGAGATGATGATAGGGAATATTATCACGGACAGGGCCGTGCAGGATAGGGTTGGCTATGGAAAATATGACATTGTTGTCGCAAATATTCTGGCGGACGTGCTTGTGCCATTGACGCCCGTGATTGTAAACCAGCTAAAACCAGGTGGTGTGTATATTACTTCCGGCATTATTGACAATAAGGAACAGACCGTGCGCGATGCAGTGGAGGCGGCGGGGCTGGAGGTGACAGAGGTGACATACCAGGGCGAGTGGGTGAGCGTTACAGCGCGGAAAAAATAGCAGCGGCATACAGCTGGCGGCAATAAACAGGATTTGGAATTGAAGGAATTGGCATATGTATCATTTTTTTGTAGAACCCTCCCAGATTTCTGACACGAGTGTCATTATTACGGGGGAAAATGTCAACCACATTAAGAATGTACTCCGGCTGCGGGCGGGCGACGAGATCAGCGTCAGCAATGGGATGGATGGGAAGGAGTACCGGTGCGGTATTGAGACGGTCACGGATTCCGAGGTGGTCTGCACACTGCGTTTTATCAAGGAGGACAACGTGGAGTTGCCCGCAAAGGTATATCTTTTTCAGGGACTTCCAAAGGGAGATAAGATGGAGCTTATCATTCAGAAGCTGGTGGAGCTTGGTGTGTACGAGATCATACCAGTGGTCATGAAGCGCTGCGTGGTAAAGCTGGACGAGAAGAAGGCAAAGGCAAGAACTGCACGCTGGCAGGGCATTTCGGAGGCCGCCGCAAAGCAGAGCAGACGTGCTGTAGTGCCCGTGGTGCGGGAGGTCATGCGGTTTCAGGAGGCGCTTTCATATGCTGAGAAGATGGATGTAAGGCTTGTGCCGTATGAGATGGAGGATACACTTGACAATGCTTCGGGCATGCAGGGGACACGGCAACTGATTGGGCATCTAAGGCCGGGACAGTCCATCGCGGTTTTTATCGGGCCGGAGGGCGGTTTTGAGGCGGAGGAGATTACGTCCGCCGTTGAGCGTGGCATGACGCCCATCACGCTTGGCAGGCGGATTCTTCGCACAGAGACCGCTGGATTGACGGTTATGGCGTGGATTATGTATCAGCTGGAGGAATAAGGCGCGTCTGGATCTGGCATAAAATGTGGTATTTGAATAGAGAGGTAAATACTTTATGGCGACAACAAGTGTAACAATGAGAATAGATGAGGAGTTAAAGGCACAGGCGGAGGAGCTCTTTGCAGATTTGGGACTGAATATGACTTCTGCGTTTACTGTGTTTGTGAAGCAGGCAGTCAGGGAGCAGTGCATTCCTTTTAAGATTTCCAGAACAGAGGCAAATGATGATACATTGGAAGCAATGGAGGAAGTGCGGCAGATGAAGCAGAACCCCGATCTGGGAAAGGCATATACAGATGTGGAGGAAATGATAGAGGAGCTGCTTCAATGAAATATACCGTGAAACCTACATCGAAATTTCAGAAGGATTTGAAAAAAGCCCATAAAAGAGGATATGATATTTCGCTGCTGACAGGCGTTATTAAGAAACTGGCGAATGATGAGAGATTACCCGAGAAAAATAAAGATCATGCCCTTTCAGGTAAATATGCAGGATTAAGGGAATGTCATATAACACCAGACTGGCTATTGGTCTATGAGATAGGTAATGAAAGCATTATTTTGTATTTGACCAGAACGGGAACCCACAGCGATTAATTTTAAAGCCAAAGTAACATAGGGGACGACAATCGCGCACATAATCCAAAAAGTGCGCATATTTATAGTATATGAGTACTGTTCCAGGGTTAGACATCTTTTTTGCCAATTCTGGAGTAGAGACAAAATACGTTTGAAGGTGTGAATATGATGGAAGTTTATCTTGACAACTCAGCGACAACAAAATGCCTGCCGGAGGTCGCGTCGCTCATGACTCATATCATGTGTGAGGACTATGGGAATCCCTCAAGCATGCACAGAAAGGGCGTGGAAAGTGAGAAATATCTCCGCTATGCAAGAGAAGTCATCGCCAGGTGCATGAAAGTGCAGGAAAAGGAAATACTCTTTACATCAGGAGGAACAGAGTCGGACAATATCGCACTGATTGGTGGCGCGTATGCAAACTGCCGGGCCGGCCGGCATATCATAACGACCAGGATCGAGCACCCCGCAGTGCTGCAGACTTGCGCCGCGCTGGAGGAGCAGGGATTTGTGGTCACGTATCTTCCGGTGGATGCAAACGGTGTTATTCGTCTGTCCGATCTCGAGCGGGCGATGACAAAAAATACGATTCTGGTATCAATCATGCACACAAACAACGAGGTGGGCGCTGTGCAGCCAATCGAGCAGGCTGGGGAGCTGATCAAGCGCATGAACCCCAATACCCTGTTTCATGTGGACGCGGTCCAGGGCTTTGGAAAATTCAGAATATATCCCAAGCGCATGCACATTGATCTCATGTCCGTGAGCGCCCACAAGATTCACGGGCCAAAGGGTGTCGGCTTTCTGTATATCGATGAGAAGGCAAAGGTGCGTCCCATTATCTTTGGCGGCGGGCAGCAGCGGGGAATGCGATCGGGCACGGAAAATGTCCCAGGGATTGCGGGCATGGCAAAGGCTGTCGAGGAGATCTTTGTGGACTTCGATGCGAAGATTAGTTATCTGTATCACATAAAAGAGTGCTTTGTAAAGGGTGTGAGTGCCCTGGACGGCATTCGGCTAAACGGCCCTGTGGGGCAGGACGGCGCGCCGCATGTGGTCAGCGTTTCCATACAGGGGATCCGCAGCGAGGTGATGCTGCACGCACTCGAGGAAAAGGGAATCTATGTGTCGGCGGGAAGTGCATGCTCGTCCAACAGGCCATCGGTGTCCGCAACTCTAAAGGCGATCGGGGTGGAGAAGCAGTATCTCGACGCGACACTGCGGTTTAGCTTTAGCCTGTTTACAACCGAGGCAGAGATTGACTATACGCTCAAATGCATGGGTGAGCTGATACCAAAGCTTAGGCATTATACCAGAAAATAATACATTAAGAAAAGCCGAAGGCATTTTATAAGGAGTAAAGGGAATGTACAAATCATTTTTGATAAAATACGCGGAGATTGGTGTGAAGGGGAAGAACAGGTATTTGTTTGAAGACCGGCTGTGTGACCAGATCCGGTATGCGCTGACACGCTGTGAGGGTAAGTTCGACGTAGTAAAGTCGCAGGGCAGGATTTTTGTCAATGCGTGCGCGGACTTTGATTATGACGAGGCGGTAGAAAATTTAAAAACCGTGTTTGGCATCACTGGCATTTGCCCGGTAGTCCATGTGGAAGACGAGGGGTTTGAGAAGCTCTGTCAGGACGTAATAGGCTATATTGACCAGGCGTATTCTGACAAAAATTTCACATTCAAGGTCGATGCGCGCAGGGCGCGAAAGAACTATCCGAAAAATTCAATGGAGATCAACTGCGATATCGGAGAGGTGTTGCTGGATGCATTTCCAGACATGCGTGTTGATGTGCATAAGCCCGATGTGATGCTGCACATTGAGATTCGGGAAAAAATCTACATTTATTCAATTGTCATACCAGGACCGGGAGGACTTCCTGTCGGAACAAACGGCAAGGGAATGCTGCTCTTATCAGGTGGAATCGACTCGCCAGTGGCAGGCTACATGATTTCCAAGCGCGGCGTTAAGCTCGATGCAGTGTATTTTAACGCGCCGCCCTACACAAGTGAGCGCGCGACGCAGAAGGTGATAGACCTTGCAAGGATTGTCGCAAAGTACAGCGGCCCGATTCATCTGCATATTATCAACTTTACGGATATACAGCTCTATATTTATGACCAGTGCCCCCACGACGAGCTCACGATTATCATGAGGCGCTATATGATGCGCATTGCGGAGGAGCTTGCGGGGAAAAACGGCTGCTTGGGATTGATCACGGGCGAGAGCATCGGCCAGGTGGCGTCCCAGACCATGCAGTCGCTGATGGCGACAAATGATGTGTGTACGATGCCGGTCTACAGACCGCTGATTGGCTTTGACAAGCAGGAGATCGTGGAGATTTCCGAGAAGCTTCATACATATGAGACTTCGATTCAGCCCTATGAGGATTGCTGCACGATCTTTGTCGCAAAGCACCCCGTGACAAAGCCAAATCTCAACGTGATACGGATTCATGAGAGAAATCTTGACGAGAAGATTGACGAACTGGTGCGGACGGCGCTAGAGACAGACGAAGTGATCGAGATTGTGTATAGATAAAAGCAGAAAAGCATAAAACAAAACCGGGTACAGACCTGTACCCGGTAAATGTTCAATACGTCTCATATTCAAGCCCGAAGCTGTGCGGACAATCTGCAAAAGTATGTACGATACTAATACTACACCAGGTAAGGCTTTAATACTTCCATAACCTCGTCTACGCCGCTCTCAGCATGAATATTCAGATCGATGGGCTTAGATAAATCTAAGCTGAAGATACCCATGATAGATTTTGCATCTATAACGTATCTGCCTGAAACAAGGTCAAAATCATAATCGAACTTTGTGATATCGTTTACGAAAGATTTTACCTTATCAATAGAGTTTAAAGAAATCTGAACTGTTTTCATTCTGACTACCTCCTTTTATTATACCTTCCTTTTTATAATAAAGGTAATCAGCGGAAAAGTCAACAAAAGACCGAAAACAGTTCTAATGAAAATTGACGAAAATAAGCTAAAAATATGTACAAATTGACTTTCCAGCCAGCTGGAAAGTATAAAAAGTGGAGAAAATATATTCGAAGGGATCAGGGGCAAAATGAAAACAGTAGCGTATCACAACCTAGGCTGCAAGGTAAATTCATATGAGATGGACGCCATGCTGCAAGCGCTGCGGCAAAAAGGTTATCAGATCGTCGCGTTTGATGAAAAGGCAGATATCTATATCGTAAATACATGCACAGTGACAAACATCGCGGACAGAAAGAGCAGACAGATGCTCCACAGGGCCAAAAAGACCAACCCCGAGGGAATTGTCGTGGCGGTCGGCTGTTATGTGCAGACGGATCCACGTGCCGTGGAGGCGGACAGCGCGGTTGATTTAATAATAGGAAATAACAGAAAAAAGGACCTGGTGGAAATTCTTGAGAATTATCTTAACGGTGTGCAGTCCGCGTGTGTCATTGATATCAACCGCACGTCAGAGTACGAGGAAATGCGGCTGACTTCGACGACAGAACACACCCGGGCTTACATCAAGATTCAGGATGGCTGCAACCAGTTCTGTACATACTGTATGATACCCTACGCGAGGGGGCGCGTAAGAAGCCGCAAGAAGCAGGATGTTTTAGCGGAGATCAGGGGGCTTGTGGCGGCCGGCTACAAAGAGTTTGTGCTGACGGGTATACATATCAGCTCATATGGTATGGATTTACAGGAAGGGCAGGAGGAGGCACTGCTTGCGCTTATTCGGGCGATCGACGCGATTGGGGGCGTGGAGCGGATTCGGCTAGGATCATTGGAGCCCCGGATTGTCACGGAGACGTTTGCGGCGGGTCTGGCAGCGATAAAGCACATCTGCCCGCATTTTCATCTGTCGCTGCAAAGCGGCTGTGGGTCGGTGCTAAAGCGCATGAACCGCCATTATACGCCGGAGGAATACTTGCAAAAAGTGGATTTGCTGCGCGGGGCTTTTGCGCATCCGGCGATTACGACAGATGTAATTGTGGGATTTCCAGGGGAGACGCAGGAGGAATTTGAGGCGTCTAGACAGTTTGTGGAGGCTGTCCGCTTTTATGAGATGCACATTTTTAAGTATTCAAGCAGAAAAGGGACAAAGGCGGCTGAGATGCCCTCGCAGGTTTCAGAGGCAGCAAAGAACGCCAGAAGCGGTGTGCTGCAGGAACTAGCACGGCGGGATTCGAATGTTTTCAGGTCATATTATCTTGGCAGAAATGTGGAGGTACTCTTCGAGGAAAAGAAGGAAATCGAAGGAAAAGTGTACTGGCTGGGGCACACGAGGGAGTATGTGAAGGTGGCAGTGCCAGATTGTGGAAAAGCGCTTGAAAACCAGCTTGTCACTGGAAAAGTGACCGGTTTTCTCGGGGATGAGGTTATAATTATGGCGCAATAATACAGTTTTCGCGCCGTAACTCTTGAATTTTGTACCAAATTAAGTTATGATATGTATAACAATGCAAAAGGAAAACTCATCGGTGACTATTCAGAAGACTGAATAGCTCCGCTCATCGATTGGAGGGAGCACAGGGAATGGAAGATTTGACACGGACACAATTTATACAGTTAACACCAGAGGATCTCGGGGAGTCTGCCTCGGTCAAGGATGTGATCGCTTCCGTCTATGCTGCTCTGACAGAAAAAGGATACAATCCGGTCAACCAGATTGTTGGCTATATCATGTCGGGTGATCCGACCTACATTACCAGCCATAAGGGGGCGCGGGCCATGATTATGAAGGTGGAGCGGGACGAGCTTGTGGAGGAGCTGTTAAAGTCCTACATCTACAATGCAGGCTGGAACAGGATTGGAAGATTTTAGACCGGTATGGAGAGATACATGAGGAAAATGGGACTTGATTTCGGATCGAAGACAGTGGGTGTGGCAGTCAGCGATCCACTGCTTATCACAGCGCAGGGAGTCGAGATTGTGCGCAGGAAGTCAGAGAACAAGCTCCGCCAGACCCTGGCAAGGATCGAGGAGCTGATCGAGGCTTACGAGGTGGATGAGATCGTGCTAGGATATCCTAAGAACATGAACGACACCGCGGGAGAACGGGCGGAGAAAACCCTGGCCTTCAAGGAGATGTTAGAGAGAAGGACAGGACTTGATGTACAGCTGTGGGACGAGCGACTCACCACAGTGGCAGCAGATAAAGCGATGATGGAAGCCGGTATAAGACGTGAGGAGCGCAAAGAGCACGTTGACAGGATAGCGGCAGTTTTTATTTTACAGGGATATTTGGATTATCTCAAAAATAAGGAAGGGTAGATTGCAGGAATGGAAAAAATAACCTTTATGCCGGAGGGCGGGGAAGCAGCGGTAGATTTTTATGTGCTAGAGCAGACAGCCATTGGCGGGGTGAGTTATATTTTGGTAACAGATGCAGAGGAAGAGGAGGATGGCGAGGCGTACATTTTGAAAGCAGTTTCCGATACGGACGGGCACGAGCAGGTTTATTGCATGGTTGAGGATGATGAGGAACTTGCGGCTGTAGCGGGTGTTTTTGAAACGATGCTGGAGGACATCGACCTGACAAGATAGAACACACGAAGAAAACAGTGTGGGATATCGCAAAATTAATAAAGGAAACGGGTTAAAAACGTAACAGGAGGTTTATTTTGAAACAGAACAAACAAAATACTTCAAAGCTCAAGATCATACCATTAGGCGGTCTTGAGCAGATTGGAATGAACATTACTGCCTTTGAGTATGAAGACAGTATTGTTGTGGTGGACTGCGGTCTGAGCTTCCCAGCAGACGATATGCTGGGGATTGATCTTGTGATACCAGATGTCACATACCTGAAAAATAACCAGGACAAGGTCAGGGGCTTTGTCATCACACATGGACATGAAGACCATATCGGTGCGCTGCCATATGTGTTAAAGGAGTTCAACGTCCCAGTGTATGCCACAAAGCTTACGATGGGAATTATCGAAAACAAGCTCACAGAGCACAACCTGATTCACAATGTGCGCAGAAAGGTGGTAAAATTTGGCCAGAGCATTAATCTGGGGTGCTTTCGGATCGAGTTTATCAAGACAAATCACAGCATCGTGGACGCGGCGGCGCTCGCGATCTATTCGCCGGCTGGCATCGTTGTACACACAGGTGATTTCAAGGTGGATTACACGCCTGTATACGGAGACGCGATCGATCTGCAGCGTTTTGCAGAGCTTGGGAAAAAGGGAGTGCTGGCCCTGATGTGTGACAGCACCAACGCGGAGCGGGCAGGATTTACCCCGTCAGAGAAGAAATTAGGCCCAGTGTTTGACTCGCTATTTGAGGAGCACAAAAAGACCAGAATTATAATCGCAACCTTTGCGTCCAATGTGGACAGGGTGCAGCAGATCATCAACACGGCGGACAAATTTGGGCGCAAAGTGGTGGTGGAGGGGCGCAGCATGGTCAATATCATTGAGACGGCGTCCAATCTCAATCGCATCAGCATACCGGAAAATACTCTGATAGATATAGAACGGTTGAAAAATTATCCAAAGGACAAGACCGTCATCATCACGACAGGCAGCCAAGGGGAGAGTATGGCTGCGCTAAGCCGCATGGCAAGTGGCATGCACAAGAAAATTTCGATCGGGAAGGGCGATACGGTCATTTTCTCGTCGAACCCGATTCCAGGAAATGAGAAGGCTGTCACAAAGGTGATTAACGAGCTCTTTAAGAAGGGTGCGGACGTTATCTTCCAGGATACACATGTGTCAGGACATGCTTGCCAGGAGGAGATCAAGCTAATCTATACGCTGACAAAGCCCAAATATGCGGTGCCGGTGCATGGGGAGTACAAGCATCTGAAGGCGCAGGCAAAGATCGCAATGGATCTGGGGATTGATAAGGACGATGTGTTCATCTTACAGTCGGGTGACGTGCTCGCGATGGATAATAACAGTGCAAGCATCACCGGGAAGGTGCCAGTGGGCGCGGTTCTCGTGGATGGGCTTGGCGTCGGGGATGTCGGAAATGTGGTGCTCCGTGACAGACAGCATCTGGCGGAGGACGGAATCCTGATCGTGGTGATGTCTCTTGATGGTGCGTCGGCAGAGCTGCTTGCTGGACCAGATATCGTCTCGAGGGGATTTGTCTATGTAAAGGAGTCAGACGAGTTGCTTGACGAGGCGCGCAAGGTGATTGAGAAGGCCGTGCTTGGATGCCTGAAGAAAAATATCACAGACTGGGGCAAGATCAAGGGAACCATCAAGGATACACTGAGCGAATTTGTGTGGAAGAAGACGAAGAGACGCCCAATGATACTGCCAATTATTATGGAAGTGTAAGGCGCGGGTGTTCTATGCAGGCAGCGATAGGTTTGGAGGTAGGGTAATGAATGCAAAACAGTTATTGGGGGCAGTTTCCGCGACAATTATCAAGATTGCGTTGGCGGCGGTGATCATCGTCATGGTATTCCGGCTTGCAGTGTACGCGTATGATTTTGGCTATCAGGTGTTTGCCGATGTGCCAGTCAGCGAGGGAGAGGGCCGGATTGTCAGCGTAGTTGTGTCCGAGGGACAAACCAGCAGGGAGCTTGCCAAAATGCTGGAGCAGAAAGGGCTGATCAGTGATGCGAACGCGTTCTATGTATATGAGCGGCTTTCTGACTACAAGGATTTGCTAAAGCCTGGTGTGTATGAGCTTAGTACCTCCATGAAGGCGGAAGAAATGCTTGAGATAGTCTGCCAGCAGGAGGATGAGACACAGGATGCAGATGGGAACTGAAGGTCTGTCAGGGGGTAAGGACAGAAATGACAGATGAGAGGATGTTGACCTTTTTACATTCCTTTGACAGTGAGAAACCAGCGTACCTAAGCGGGCTGGAGAAATATGCAAAGGAAACAGGCGTACCGATTATCCGGCCGCAGATGCAGGGTTTGCTAAGGCTGTTAATCACATGGGGGAGCCCAATGCGTATCCTTGAGGTCGGGACAGCGATCGGGTTCTCGGCCTTGTTTATGAGTGCGTATGCGCCAGAAGGCTGTCAGATCACGACGATTGAAAAATATGAGAAACGGATACCGCTTGCAAGGGAGAACTTTGCAAAGGCGGGAAAGTCGGACTGCATCACGCTTTTGGAGGGAGATGCAGCAGAGATTCTTTCGTCCTTAAAGGACGATGGCGCGTATGATTTTATTTTTATGGATGCGGCAAAGGGACAGTACATCCATTTTCTGCCAGATATTTTAAGACTGCTGTCCCCAGGAGGGCTCTTAGTATCCGACAATGTTTTGCAGGAGGGGGAGCTTCTGGAGTCAAAATTTGCGGTGATTCGCAGAAACCGCACGATTCATAATCGTATGCGGGAATATCTGTATCAGTTGACACATTGCGGGGAGCTCGAGACAACGATACTGTCAATCGCTGATGGTGTTGCGCTTTCTGCGAAACGGAAATAGAGGGAACAAACACCCTATAAGCGCGCAGACAGATGCGTCTAGGGGAGGCATAAAATGAACAATAAGAGACCAGGCAAACCAGAGCTGCTCGTTCCGGCGAGCAGCTTAGAGGTGTTAAGGACGGCCGTCTTGTTTGGGGCGGATGCGGTGTATATTGGCGGTGAAGCGTATGGGCTGCGCGCAAAGGCAAAGAATTTTACCAGCCAGGAGATGGCAGAGGGAATCCGGTTTGCGCATTCGCATGACGTGAAGGTGTACGTGACGGCCAATATCCTTGCGCACAACGATGACCTTGATGGTGCAGGCCTGTATTTTGAGGAGCTAAAAAAGATGGGGCCTGATGCGCTGATCATTTCTGATCCCGGCCTGTTTATGATTGCGCGGGAGGTTTGCCCGGAAATAGAGATTCATATTTCCACACAGGCAAACAACACGAATTACCAGACATACCGCTTCTGGTGGCAGCAGGGGGCAAAGCGGGTCGTGTCGGCAAGGGAGCTTTCACTTGCGGAAATCAGGCAGATTCGTGATCATATTCCAGAGGGGATGGAGATTGAGAGCTTTATCCACGGTGCGATGTGCATTTCCTATTCCGGCCGCTGCCTGTTGTCCAACTATTTTACCAGCAGGGATGCAAACCAGGGGGCTTGTACACACCCGTGCCGCTGGAAGTACGCGGTGGTTGAGGAGACGCGCCCGGGTGAATATCTTCCCGTGTATGAGAACGAGCGCGGGACCTTTTTGTTTAATTCCAAGGACCTGTGCATGATTGCGTATATTCCAGAACTTGTGGCGGCGGGAATCGACAGCTTCAAGATCGAGGGGCGCATGAAGACAGCACTCTATGTGGCCTGTGTGGCACGCACATACAGAAAGGCGATCGATGATTATTTCGAGTCTGAGGAAAAATACCGCGCAAACATGGACTGGTACAGGGCGGAGATTGCAAAGTGCACATACCGTCAGTTCTCGACAGGGTTCTATTTTGGAAAGCCGGATGAGAGCACGCAGATTTACGACGAGAGCACCTATGTCAGCGAGTATGTGTATCTTGGCATGGTGGAGTCGGTTGATTCACGCGGCTTTGCGCGGTTTGAGCAGAAGAACAAGTTCTGCGTGGGCGACGTGATTGAGCTTATGAAGCCTGACGGCAGCAACATTTACACAAAAGTGCTTTCTATGTGTGATGAGGAAGGCGTGGCGGTTCAGAGCTGCCCGCATGCAAGGCAGCGATTGTACGTGGAGCTTGCGGACAGCCCGGCGCCGTATGATATTATGCGCGTGGAGGCTGCAGGGAACAGGGGATAAAATAACGAAAATCAGGCTTTTTAGAAAAAAGGTTCTATGCAAAATGTAGAAAAGACAAAAAATGCCGGCTTTTTTTCTGGAAAGCCTTGATTTTTTCCGCAGAATATATTATTGTATAGAAAGCAAAAGGAATCAGCACAGGTTATGAGATGCGAGAACGTAACGGTTCAAAATTATATATCATGATATCGCGAACGAAGGTGTTCCAAAAAAGAATAATCTCTTTTTTTGGAACTTTTTTTGTAGACAGATAAACGTTATAACGCACAGAATGTGCGGTTTATGGTACAGAAATACAGTAGGGCATCATGATGAATGGAAAGCGAGGAAATCAATATGAGCGAAGCATTAAACGTGGAAAAAATCTTTGGTGAGAAAGTCTTTACGATTGAAAAGATGAAGGAGCGGCTCACCAGGAAGGTATTTCTGGAAGTGAAGCGGGTTATGGATCACGGCGGGGAGCTCTCCATGACGACGGCCGATGTCGTGGCAAAGGCGATGAAGGACTGGGCGGTGGAGAACGGCGCGACGCATTACACGCACTGGTTCCAGCCGCTCACGGGTATCACGGCTGAGAAGCATGACTCCTTTGTATCGCACCCTGATGTGGAGGGAAAGATGCTGATGGAGTTCTCAGGAAAGGAGCTCATAAAGGGAGAGCCGGATGCTTCCTCATTCCCGTCAGGCGGCTTGCGCGCGACATTTGAGGCGCGGGGCTACACGGCGTGGGATATCACGTCGCCAGCCTTTTTAAAGGAGTCCGGCTGTGGCGTGATTCTCTGTATTCCGACTGCATTCTGCTCCTACACAGGTGAGGCGCTTGACAAGAAGACACCGCTTTTGCGCTCGATGGAGGCGCTTAGCGAGCAGGCGCTGCGCATCGTAAAACTGTTTGGAAACAAGGAAGCCACGAAGGTTACGGCTTCTGTGGGGCCTGAGCAGGAGTATTTTCTGGTGGATAAGGACCTTTATCTGCAGAGAAAAGACCTGATGTTTGCAGGGCGTACCCTATTTGGCGCACCGGCACCCAAGGGGCAGGAGATGGAGGATCACTACTTTGGTGTCATCAAGGAGCGCGTAGGCGCATATATGAAAGACCTGAACGAGGAGCTCTGGAAGCTGGGTGTCACAGCAAAGACGCAGCACAATGAGGTTGCTCCCGCACAGCATGAGCTAGCGCCCATCTATGAGACAGCAAATATCGCAGTGGACCACAACCAGCTGGTGATGGAGGCGATGAAGCGTGTTGCCTACAAGCATGATTTGAGATGCCTGCTTCACGAGAAGCCTTATGCGGGTGTCAATGGTTCCGGCAAGCACAACAACTGGTCTATCACGACGGACAACGGCGAAAACCTGCTTGATCCGGGCGATACCCCGAACAAGAATATCCAGTTTTTGCTGGTGCTGGCGTGCATTCTGAGGGCGGTGGACAGACACGGGGATCTGCTGCGCCAGTCGGCGTCCGATGTGGGAAACGATCACAGACTTGGTGCGAACGAGGCGCCCCCTGCAATCATCTCCGTATTCTTAGGCGACCAGCTTGAGGACGTTGTAAAGCAGCTTGTGGAGACAGGCGATGCGGCGAAGGTAAAGCAGGGCGGAAAGCTGGAGACAGGTGTGTCCACACTCCCTGATTTCGAGAAGGATGCGACTGACAGAAACAGGACTTCTCCGTTTGCCTTTACGGGCAATAAGTTTGAGTTCCGTATGGTGGGCTCGGCGGATTCGATTGCAAGTCCTAACACCACGCTCAATGCAATCGTTGCAGAGGCGTTCTGTGAGGCGGCGGACAGACTGGAAAAGGCAGAAGATTTTGACCTGGAAGTACATGACATTATCAAGGAGTACATGACAATGCACCAGCGGATTATCTTTAATGGTGACGGCTATTCTGATGAGTGGGTTGCAGAGGCAGCAAGGCGTGGACTGCCTAACATTAAATCCATGATCGAGGCTGCCTGCACGATCACGACGGATAAGGCAGTGGCATTGTTTGAGAAATTTGGTATCTTTACGAGAGTGGAGCTTGAGTCACGCGAGGAGATTATCTATGAGACCTATGCAAAGACGATCAACATTGAGGCGCTCACGATGATTGATATGGCTGGAAAGGATATCATTCCGGCGGTGGCATCCTATGCGGGAGACCTTGCAAATGCTGTGCTTGCAATTAAGGAGGCAGGGGCGACGGCTGCTGCTCAGGTGGAAATGCTGAATGAAGTTGACGGGCTTCTGGCTGAGGCGAAGAAGGCGCTCAACACGTTAAAGGCGGTGGAGGCAGAGGCGTCTAAGATTTCAAATGCAAAGGAACTGGCGTTCTATTATAAAGATACCGTTAAGGTGGCGATGGATGCATTGCGCGTGCCGATTGATAAGCTGGAGATGATCGTGGACAGCAATATTTGGCCGATTCCTACATATGGCGATCTGATGTTCGAGGTATAAGGCTCGTTTGATATAATGGGCAGAATAAAAGCATAATAAAAATTCATCCGGCAGGGGGGCTGTCGGATGAATTTTTATGGTGTGCCCGGCGGGCGCACGTTCTAAGGGATGAAAGTCCCTGATCCGCCCGGCAGTGGGAGGGATGCAGCCAAAGGCAAGAGCGTCATCGTGAGGTGGGGGTTGAAGGAAGCTGGTTAAAGACGCAGGGAAAGTCCAGCTAAGAAATGTCAATAGGTAACTTTCTTCCTAACCTTTTTTGTTATCTGTTCCTCGGCTATCCGCTTGAATACCGTTTTCATTTTTTCAGTGCCTACATAGTGTCATTTCACGATTATTTTTGTGGGTGGGTGCTGTCGGGTGGCTCTATGCTGTGTACTGTTGT
>CAJUQZ010000055.1 GCA_910588755.1 uncultured Lachnospiraceae bacterium
AAGCCTAAAATCATTAGCCTCGTTATAATTTTTTGCGGAATTTAGGTTATAATAGTATTAATGAATGGAAAGCAAATGTATCTACGTTAGAAAAAATGAGAATACTTAATTGGATTGCTATCCTAGAAGATTTAATTTCTTATACAAAAGATAAGGCTTGTGCAAGATAACTATCGAATCAAAACCGTTTTATTAAGCTACTGTATGTCAACCCCAAAAGAATATGAGCACTATATTACAGATGTAAAATGGCATGAATATAGGACGTATAAGTATGAAATGACTAAAAAGGTGATAATCATATAGGCTGTTTCAAGCATTTTCTGCCGTTGAAATTTAGAGTATACCTACAATATTAACAACGGAATGATAAAGGTATAATATTTATAATGCCTTTATCATTCCGTTGTCTAAGTTATGTGTACTCAACCCCGTGCTATGCCAATAGAGTGTTGAAGAATTGATTGCTATTTGGTGGCATGAATATTATTGTGCCAATTCTGCGCAATTGCAATAGAAATTTTTACTCTTCAATTTTCCAATATCCTTTAGCGTCAGAGCCAATGCGCACAATGATGCCTTTTTCCTTAAGACTCCGCAAACGTAATGCTATAGTTTTTCGGCTTACTGCTAATTTATTTGCCATTACTGCAGTGGTATATGCCGGATCTTCAGAAATAAGGTTTAGTAGTTGCTGTTCTTTCTCTGTTACCTTCTCTGTTACCTTCTCTGTTACCCTTGGTGTTACAGAGCGGATGACGCGGTCCTCTGGGGCAGAGAACTTTATCATAATATCTCCTGGATGAACGGTATATTCCGGTTGTGGAACACCATCTTCTGCACAGGCATGACAGATTTTTTCTACACCACGTCCCCAGCTTTCAATAAAGCCTGCCAGATAATAGACATTGGCAATGCTTGGATTATATGGTTTTGAGGAATGTTTGCTCATCAGGTTTTCTGCGGTCCAATTTTCAGGGAGTTTTCCACAATTAGCAATATAAAGTCGATCATCATAAATACTGATCTGAATCGGAATGCAGGATTCATATTGTTTATGGCATAAAGCATTTAATATTGCTTCTCTGAGTGCCTCATCAGGTACAAAATAGCGCTCAATACGCTGCATTCCCGCATAAGTAATTTTGGCTTTCATATACTTTAGGTGAATAACCTCGATGATTTTATCTACTTGTTCTAACAGGGAGCCGTGTATTTCATCTTGATACAGCAGATCCGCATTTGTTTCAAAAAAGCCAATTTTAGTATATGCACCTAATTGCCATTTATCAGGATTTTTGCTGAATAAGAGCATAGCGGCATTCGTAAAATATCCGGCATTTGTTAATTGTAGTTTTTCCATTAGGATATTTTTGGGTTCGTCTAAAACGCTACTATCAACCCTTCCTTTTTTAACAGCTAATGATTTAAATTGTTTAACGAGATCGTCATCAATATCATCAAGATTTAACTGAGGTAAAGGCATATTATCCCATGTGGCACCACGCTTGCGCAAAAGGAAACTTTCCAATTCAGGACCGGAAAGAATCTGCTTTGTACTGCCGCTTCGATAGTGATAGACACCTTTGCATGATATGGCAACAGGGTAGGAAGGAACAACAATTTCAAGGTATTGTTTACCATCTTTTTCTAATAGATTTACATCTACAACAATGCTCATGGCATTTTTAATCTTATTGGGAATATCTTCTAATAATTTGCGGCTGTCAGGAATGCCAACAACATTTCCATTATCATCAACACCGATATAAAGTGTTCCGCCTTGTGCATTGGCATAACCACAAATCCACTCTAAATATTCATCTTTCCATTTGGTTTTCCATTCAATGTTTTGATGTTCTACCATTTTGTCGCCTCGCTTTATGATTTAGTAGTTAAGGAATCCAATAAATCAGAAAAGTTTATATGGGATATTTCAGGAATACCCATGTATTTGCCCAACATATATTGATCTCTTATATTCGTATTCTGATGTATTTTACTATCATAATGCGTAATACACTGGATTTCTTTATATTCATTGTTAAGTTCATTAATAACATAGATGCACTCTTTAGGAATGGATTTAGACTCCATTAAAAGTGTATTATGTGTTGTCATAATAAGTTGTCCCTCTAATTCGTTAAACAGAGAAGTGACAAGATTTTGAACAAGTAAATCATGAATTCCTGTATCAAATTCATCAATTATTGTTACAGACCCCTTAACCACAACCAACATAAAAGGCAATAACTGTATTAAAGATTGTGTACCGGTTGATTCAAGTGAAAAGTCTATTTCTCTTCTTTTTCCAGAGATATTTTTGGTAAGCATTAATTGATAATGTATTACATTTTCTTCTTTAGTTCGCTTATAATATGCCCGTTCAATATCGCGATATGTCAGCTTAAAAAATTTATTTAACATTTTTTCGGTTTGATCGAGTTGAAATTCTTTGTCAATCTCTATTTCGCCATTATCGAATTCTGCAAATATTTCTGGTGGAAGACCAATAATGCTACGCTCTTGTCTGCTTCCAAACTTGATTTTGCATGAAATACGAGATAAAAATTCAAGAATACAGTCAAAATTTTCACTGATTTGTTCACTAATATATTCATCAGCCTTATCATCTGACTCATGAAGTAAAATTGAAAGTAAGGAATGTTTCCCCCAAAATTTTACACATGAAGATTTTATTTCTTGATAAGCGCTTTTATCATAAAAGATTTTGGGGTTTATAGTAATTTTTTCAGGGGAGATATCAAAATACACACCCCGATTTCGTAATAAGGTAAATTCCAAATGTTCGTGGATAATTTGATAATCGTTGGTTTCAATTATATACTTACCAGATTTGCCATTTATTCGGAATCCGAATTCTAATATCATTGAATCTTCTGAATTTACCGTTTTGTTTTCTTTAATTAGAGTTTCTATATCTTTGTAACGCATCTTTAAAAAGCGCGAAAAGTTTTCATTACTCATTCGTTCAGGCGTTTCAGATAATATTGATTGCATAATATCTCGCACATCCATAGTTCTAAGAGTTTCGGATAACATAAAAAATGAAGATGCCAAATTGGATTTTCCTATACCATTTTCTCCATAGACTAATACAAGCTTTTTGGGAACGCCATTTTTATCTAGCAAATTAAATTCCACATTCCCTAGCGATTTAAAATTCTTAAGTTTAACATATTCAAACATATTTCAATACCTCCTAGTTTATTTTATCATATAAAATAGGTTTGTAAATACATATTTTGCCCATAATTGAGAAAAAATTACGAAAATATTTGATAAAACTATTGATAACACGTCCTGTTTGTGATAATATAGGTTTGTTAGCAGTCGAGCAAAGAGAGTGCTAACAATAAAAATGTATAAACGGAGGATATTATATGAGCCTACAAACAGAATTTTTAGCATTTCATGACAGAATCAAACTTGACTACGATGTAAAAGCAGAATTAGCCGATAAACGCGATATACTTGTTAAGATATTGCGGAATAGTGGGAAACTGCCAGGATTTGAGATACTTAATCAGGGTAGTTATAGTATGTATACAGGTGTGGAGCCTTTGGAGGGAAAGGAGTATGATATAGATGTGGGATTGCGGTTTAATGCAAATTCTATAGATTACGAGCCAATGGATTTGAAAAATATAATTGAAGATATATTAAAAAACCATACCGAATATGGTGCAAGCATAAAATTGCCATGCGTTACGGTCACATATAAAAAAGATGGAGAGCCTGCGTATCATGTAGATTTGGTTGCTTATACATATGAAGATAAAGAGGATCATGATAGCCAAATGTACTTAGCTCGAGGAAAGAGCAGTAAACCTGAAGAAATTAAATGGGAAAAATCGGACCCAAAGGGTTTAATTGATTATATTAATAATGCAGTAGATGAAGCAGATCGCAATCAATATAGGAGAGTGATTCGTTATTTTAAAAGATGGAAGAATATTAAATTTA
This sequence comes from uncultured Lachnospiraceae bacterium, assembly GCA_910588755.1. GTDB lineage: Bacteria > Bacillota > Clostridia > Lachnospirales > Lachnospiraceae > COE1. The sequence goes on from CAJUQZ010000055.1 coordinate 3,988, forward strand.
ATAGCGATGGCCATGCAGAACCAGCGAGTATCGGTATAACATTAATAGCAGCAGATTATTTTGAAGCATTCTCAGCGGAAGATGGGTATGATGATTTTTATGCTTTCAAATCTCTTGCTAAAAACATAAAAGCGTTATTCACTTTTGTTGGTATAAGTGATAAGGGGCGTATGCTGTATCGTATAAAATATCCAATGCCTGAAACATTGAATTTTGAAAGTGATACAGATGCTTTTTCTAAAATGTCGGATTCTCAGATGACCGATTTTAAAGATAAGCTGGAGAAATTAATAAAAGAGTTGGAGAATGTAGAAAGTGAAGCAGATGAAGTGAAGCAATATGAAATATTGCATAAAATTTTTGGGGATGATTTTCATGTACCAGATGCTAAAGATATTTCAAAACAGCAAGCAAACTATATTCCATCATCAAGTGCATCAGGGGCAAAGCAATTATGAACACGAGTGAGGTTTATGACACACTTTTAGACAACAACAAGATAGCAGCAATAACAAGACTGAATAAAAATAGTTATATGAATATTATATACGATTCCGTCTGGTCATGTGAATTGGCTGTAGATGGGTTGATGGTTCCTGTTTACATTTGCATATGCAAATACTGGGAAAAGGATTTAATTGATATATATATAGAAAAGTATATTTCTTTCCCTTATATTCCCCATGTGGATATAAAGGGAAAGATATGCTTGTTTGATTTAGAGGGAGTCTTGATTGACACTAATTTGTGCGGTTTATTGAATCAATGTATAGATAGAGCTATTAATATTTTATCCGATGGTTTAAATGGAAGTAACAAGGAAGAGTTTATAAGAGAATTTTCTTTATATTGGTGTCAGCTACCAAATATCAAATATATTCGATGTGACATTCCAAATATGCGGGAGTCCCAAAAGTTAAAATATACAGAAACTGTTGTACAGAGAAGAAAACGAGAAAAATTGTCCAGTTATTATAAAAGAGTAGAGGAAAGTAATTTATTTGCTGCACACAATATTGAAAGCTTTAGTACTTGGAATATGAGAGGAGCACAAAAGAATGCGGTTCATTTTTTCCTCGAGCCAAATGAGTATATTTATCCGCCAGATGCCAGACAAAAATTAGATGTAGAATTTATAAACTATATACTGCCTTTAATTAATGAAGAAGACTACAAAAAAATAAATATCAAAAGTGGAAGAGAAATGGTAATCATATTTACTATTTTGCAACCAAACAATGTTTTGGTCAGCTTTGGCATTAAATTGAAAAACTACACCTTTGAAATAATAAAGGGGAAATATTTAATAAAGGAGGAGGATAAACTAAGCATAACTCCACTATCCGTCAAGAGAATTGATAAGGAGTTTTTGATGAGTAGAACAAAGGACAATATTCGAAATCATGGGAAAAAAATTCTTTTAATAGGTTGTGGTTCCATAGGTGGATATTTAGTAAATGAGATAGTAAAAGCAGGATTTGAGGATATAACATTAGTGGATGATGATATATTAAGCGAACAAAATATTTTTCGACATATTTTAGGTATAGAGTATGTCGGACAATACAAAGCGGAGGCGCTAGTTGCATACTTAAGGAAAAATATGCCTCATATAAAATTAAAATCCCTTGATGAAGAAATACGAGCTATGGTTGATGAAGAAAGTATTAATTTGAGCGATTTTGACATAATAATCTCTGCTACAGGAAATCATAACATTAATCGATGGATAAATAAAGTTGTTAATGAAAAAAGAATTACTGCTCCAATTATGTATGTATGGAATGAGCCATTAGATATTGGATGTCATGTAGCGATATTGCAGTCATGTAATAAGGGGTGCTATGAATGTTTTTTTGATCGGAATAATTGTACTAATGAATTATACGATGTAACAGCGTATTGCAAAGCTGGGCAAAAAATAACGAGAAATTTTTCCGGTTGTGGTGGTTCATATGTACCTTATGGTTCGACGGTTTCTATTAAGACAACGGCAATTTGTATAGATTGGATAAGTAGAATATGCGATGGTAGGTACAATCAAAATGTATTAATATCTATGAAGGGTGATGGGTACTATTTTAAAAAAGCTGGGTTTAATGTTTCAGATGTATATGAAGACCAAATTAAAGAATTTGAAATTAAAACGGGAGAAGAGTTTTGCAGGAGTAATTGTGAGGTTTGTGGATAATTCAGTTGTAATTGAGGATGGTAAACGTAAAATAAAAATATGCCAAGATCCATTACACATTTTAAAAAACAATATACAGAAAAATAAAAAACAACATGAATCAGGAGGTATCTTAATAGGGAGGGAAAATTTATCAAATAACAATTTGATAATAGAATACATAACGAAACCGTTACTAGAAGATACAAGAAACGGTACACGGTTTTATCGTAAAGATAAAGGACATGTACGCTTTTATAATGACATATATGATAAATATGGTGGAATACATTTTTATGTAGGAGAATGGCATACACATCCAGAAGCCATTCCGCAGTTTTCTTTGATGGATGTTAGAAATTGGGGAAAAATTGGGAAAGAATTTGGTAAAGAGAAAACGCAAATACACATTATCGTGGGATATTCCGCATTAAGCATTTGGGAGTTTTCTTTTTTACACAAAACAACAAGAAGAATAGCCACTATCTTTTGGAATGAGGTGAGTATAAGTGAAGAGAATTAAAGACTGGCTGGTCCAATGGTTACAAGGAATAACCTTAGTAATTTTATTATTTATCCCGACATTTTTTGATTTTGCAGCAATTATTAGACCTATATTAGAAAATGAAAAAATGGAATTAGATACAGCAAAATACTTTTGGCTGGTTGAGTTGGGTAATTGGGCAATTGGTCTTGTATTAATGCTTTTAATTTTGTTTAAGTTTTTGAGAACAAATAATGAGAAAAGCACTTTAAATAAAGGGAATTTGGATCATGACCATTGCTATATAGGATATTTGTTTTGCGCAAAGGTTTTAGGATATCAGAAGTGTAATCTTATAGGGATTCCCGTTCCTATGCAATTTAAGTTAATAATGAATGATATTTTTAAAGAATATGATTTTGGAGAAGAGACGGATTACAAAAAAGTCGATGACGAAAGGATAAAAATAAAAAAGCCTAACGGAAACTATACAAATACTATAAATCTTGTATTGTCTGATACATATCCTATATCAAATGATTTATTACCTTTGAGTACAAAAGATTTAACAACGATATGGATTTCAAGAGAGAGCAATAACGGAGTCAGGGTGTTTAGCAGTAAATTTTATGAGACGATTCGAAGTGTTGTTAGTAATTTGCCTCAAAATGTTTTTGCGATTAATTTATATGCTACTTTAAATTGTAAACATTGTTGGTGGATTGCAAGAAATGTTTTTAAACAAGCAAATAGGAGTAATATAAGAAAATTAGTAGTGTATCCGCAACCAAATAAAAATGGAAAATGGAATTTTGCTGAAAAGGGAATGTCTATTTTTGGAAAGTAGTTATTAAGGCAGGATAATGAGATTTTCTCATTATCCTGCCTTGGTCATTTTACAGGTTCTGCCGGATAATCCGTGTAATGATCCCCACAGCCACGCCCCGTTCTTCGTCAATGCGGGTAACGGCAAAGCTCACATCATCTTTTTTGCCGGGTGTGCGGTGGTCGTAGCAGGAGTGGGCGACAGCATTGACTCCGTTGCTGAGGCGGATATAGACCACTCCCTTATGTACATCTGTCACCTTGCCCGCATACTTACTCTGGATGCGGCATTTCTTCAGGTTGTCATGGCTGGTGCTCTGGGAGACGCTTTTAATGTCGGCTTTAATGCTGATGTCCTCCACGTTATCTCCCCTGCGGACATTCAGGACACGCACGAGGATCTGGTCGCCAACGGAGAAACGCTCATGGGCATCCCCGATCCAGTCCCACGCGAGGTCCCTTGCCATGATGGAACATTCCACGCCAAAAACTTCCACTCTGACCACCTTCTCCGCCACGGCAATGATGCGGGCCTGCACCACGCGCCCTTCAAAAATGCGGTAGGTGCCGGAGGCATCCGTATCCAGATAGAAGATCTGCCGCTTTTTCAGCATGGCCTCCCTGCGGCTTGCCACAACGCTGCGTGTCTTGGAGTCGATCCCGCGCACCATGAAGTCGATCTCGGCGCCGAGCATATTCCCAAGGATCTTATTCTGCCGCAGCATCAGCTCACGGTATTCCTCACCGGATGGACTGCGCCCCACATTGATCATCATTTCTTTTATGGGAATGACAATGCGGAAACCCTTGTAATCCACAATGGCGATGGTTTTTCCGTTGTCGGTCTGCTCGATTCCGCCAAGCTGCCCGGTCAGGAGCCTGCGGGTTCTGTAGGCATTATGGATCTCATGCCAGATGGCATCCTCACGGGTCTCGTCTGTTTCAATCTCACCACGGCTTTCCAATGTCAGTATGGGCGCCGCAGCGGGTTTTGCCCTTGATACGGAACGGGGTACTGCTGCCGGCTGATCTTCTGCAGGAGCTGCGGGTTCAACTGCGGTATCTTTGGATAATAAGGAAGGGTCGGTGTCAGGAGCCACATCAGTGCCGTTTTCTTCGTTCAGGGGAGCTGTTTCCGTATCCCCGGAAACCATAACGGCAGGTTCCTCTGTTTCAGTTGCCGGTTCCGTGGTTTCCGCTTTCTTTTTCCTGCCGGAAGCCCGTTTGGGTTTTGCGGGCGGTTCTTCCCCTGTGGGGGCGGATTCTTCAGGGGATGTTTCAGATGTTTCTCCAGCCATGGGCGCATCCATGCTGCTGAGAAGTTCATTCAGATCCATGTCCTCCGCAGACGGAGCTGTTTCAGCACCTTCCGCAAGTGCCGTCTCCTGATTGGTGGTGGTCTCCAGAGAGGGGACCTGTTCTAATAATTCTTCATTCTTTGTCATGTTTTTCTCCTTCTGCACACGCCGTTTGTGCAAGGGAAAGTCTGGGCGTGTGCGTACAGACTTCCCGAGTGAACAGTATGATAATCTTTGCCTTGCATTGCCAATATAGCCGCTTTTATTGGTTGCGGCATGAGGGCAGGTTTATAGGTTTAGGACATAATGGAATCTTTGTCCGTAGGAATGATGCCTGCAGGAGCAGCGGTGTCCGCTGGTGGCGCTGTCTGCACAGGCTTTTCCTTTTCTGCCGCAGCAGGGCCTGTCTTTTTGGTTGCTGTAGGTTTGGGTTTCCGCCCGCCTGTTTTCTTTGCAGATGGTTCAGCAGTTTCCGTATTCCCATCCTGCGGATTGTTTTTTGCCTCATTTTCCGCTTTCCGCCATTCGGGGATATGGGCGGATGCCTTGCAGGAATGCAGCTTTTCATATTCAGGGTGTCTGGAGTAGTCCAGCTTGTCCACCTTGAGTATCTTTTTGCCGCGGATGATTACCAGCGCCTTGTCAATGGGCAGCCGCAGCACTTCGTCCGGTGTCAGCACCGGCCGTTTCCCCACGCCGCTGGTCTCCCTGAACTCCGGTGTATAGTTGGAGATCCGCCATGTGCCTAACTGTTTGGATTTACTGGATACTGCTACGCTGGCAAGCCCTGTTCTGGAGCTGACAAATTCTGCGGTGAGCGGGTCGGTACAGCCTAAGAAAAGCTGGACATCACAGTTGCCGAGTATTTCCTGCCAGAGATTCTGCGGGTAACGGTTCTGCAGCCCCGCCAGGTTCTGGAACACGCAGGACATGGAGATATTCCGGGAGCGGATCACGCTCAGCCGTCTGGACAGGTCGGGGATGGTTCCGCAGGCGGTCAGCTCCTCGCCGAGCACATGGACGGGCACGGGCAGTTTCCCGCCCTCGCAGTTCTTATCCGCATACCTGACTAACTTGATGAACACAAAGGAAAGGAATAGGGATGCCAGAAAGTCAAAGGTGCTGTCCTGGTCGCTGGTGACAAGGAAATAGGCACAGGGAGAAGTGCCCGGCAGCTCCAGGTCAATTTCGTTATGGGCGGTGATCTTTTTTATCAGTTCTGCCTGGAATACCTGCAGGCGGCTGCCAAGCCCGATCACCACGCCGCTGCGCACAGTGTCCGAAGCCTGTTTGAAAAGGCTGTAAGGCGCTTTTGCCGGATGCGTGTTCGGCAGGACCGCAAAGAGGCTGTCCAGGGCGCTTTCGGAATTCAGGGTGAGCAGGCGGTACATCTGCCCGATGTTGCGTTTCGCAGGGGGATAGCTTAAATCCACATACAGGGTCAGCGCTTTTAACAGGTTCATTTCGCAGGAATCCCAGAAGTGGTCCCCCTTGCCGCTGCTGTTGGTGTTTTTGATAATGACATCAACGAAGAGTTGCGCCATCAGCTCCTGCCCGTCAATCTCCGCAAGGCAGTTCCATGAGTCGGAATTTTCAGGTTCCACAAGGTTAAATACCTTGACACAGTAACCCTGTCCGCGCAGATATTCGCTGGTCTTTTCATAAAGCTCGGACTTTGGATCGCAGATGATCAGGGATTCCCTGCGCACAACACCCTGTAAAATGCGGTTCAGGCAGAAAGAGCGTGTTTTCATGGAGCCGCTGGCACCATAGACGGCGAGGTTGCTGTTGAGCAGGGTCTTCTCAGGAACGCAGACCGCTTTCCCGTCCAGCAGCCCCAAAACCGTGCCGTGGTGGCAGTGCAGGTCACGGACGGGGACAAGCTCCAGAACCTGCGACAGTTCTTTTTTGTCCATCCAGCCGGATGTGCCGTAGGTGCCTTTGGCGGAATAGGTAAAATTCCTGTCCGCGTCATATTCCCCGGTGTCGCTGTAGCCCATCCGCATTACCATGATGAGCAGGATGCCAAGCAGCCCGATGCAGATAAAGATTCCGTAAATGCCATAGGGCGGACTAAACACCGCAGAGAGGCAGGCGGGGAAAGAGGGCGATGCCATAACCGGGGAAGTGCCGTCACCGGGATAGCCGCCTCCCTGCTGCCAGAGTACATAGTTGCCGATAAACTGTGCCAGATACCCTCCCGCATACAGGACAGCAAGAAGGGCGGCAGGAACAGAAACCAGCGTCAGGATCAATTTTCTTTTTTTGATGGGAAAAACCTCCTTTCAAATTTTTCAAAGCTGATGGTCTGGAGGCGGAGCAGCCCCCCGGCATATTGTGCGTAAGCCCCTGCCTGAAAATCAAAACATATCAGGGTTCCGGTCCTCTCCCTGAGCTGCAGCGCCATAAGGAACCGGTTGACCCGCGGGATGTCAGGCAGGTATCCGAAAAGTACGGGATTGCCTTCCCTGTCGAGGGCATCGTTCTCTATGGAAAAATCGGGCACCCCCGTTTTCAGGTCAAGGGAGAGAATACGGTCAAGCTCCGCCCTCCGCTTCGTGTCACAAAGTAATTTCAGCATCACCTCCCCATGAAAGTCGTTTGTCAGGTAATAAAAGTGCTCATAGTTCCCGTCCAGAAGAAAAAAGCACCGGGTATTGCTGTCGGCGCTGGACAGAATCTGGTAAAAGGGTTCCATCCCGCTGCCGAAAAGAAGCCCTGAAACCTTATCATTGGCGGTCTGGCCGGTGCAGAGCGTCATCTGCAGTAATGCCTGTGCCCGCTGTTCTGCCCGGTAATCCCATTTCGCGGTCTGGGTTCCCTCGTTGTAGATGAGGAAACTGCCGGCGGGGGAAGTCAGCACCCCTGCCATGCGGGAGCCGCGGATCTTGATGGTTTCCATGCCAAGCTCCTTGACTTCCCTTGAATTATAAAAGGCGGGCGGGTGCGTGGGCAGCCCCCCGGTTCCTCCGGGGCGGAATAGGTCAGGCTTTTCATCCCGGAACACGGATATGCCGGCATTCATCATCATTATGTATATCTCCGCAATCCTGTGGAGCCGGAGCCTGCGGGTAATCTCGCTTTTTAGCATATTGGTGTCGGCATTTCCTGTCAGGTAAAAAGAGAATCGCTCAGGGTTCTCACGCAGCAGGAAAGCCTTGCCTTTCGTCCCAAGCCGGTAGCCGCGCAGCCTGTCACGGTAGTAGGTTTTTAAGAGCCGTTCCTTTTTTAAGGACCAGATCAGGACATCTTTATAGCTGGTACTGCCGGGGATGCGGTGGAGCAGACAGGCGGGCAGTTCACCGCAGATGGCGGTCAGCTCTAACAGCCGGTAGGCTTGAGTGTCCTTTTGCGGATAGAAAGAATGATCCGCCACAGGTATCACCTCCTTGTGTCGGTTTTTACCGAGGCGGCTAAAGACCTCGGTAAATCCGGCAGGCAGCCGCATGGGGAAAATGCCGTATCCATGCGCTTTTCCAGCCGGATGTTCCATATCAGGGGAAAAGGGCCTCCAAAACCCTAAAAATCTGATATGGATTTCAGCCTGTTTTTGCGTTCCGTGAGCCAGTCTGCAAAGCAGTCTTTCCCCATGATATAGATATGGGTGCAGTCCCTGTCTCCAAGCTCGGTGGTGTTGTAGGCATCACAGAGCAGCCCGCTGTCGTCCACCATGACATGGAGGGCAATGGTATCCAAAAGCTGTTTCTGCTGGAGGTTGTCGTAATCCAGAAGGCACCAGTCAGGCAGCTCATGGCTGTATACATGGGAAATACAGACCACACATTCCCGGAAACGCGGGAGGGCAGTATGGGCTGCATATTGTTCCAAAGCGGCATGGAGCGGGTCTAAGAGGAACAAGCAGCTCTGTTTCGCTTTCTTTTTGGGCAGCAGGCGTGGGAGTGTGATCTCCACGATGCCGTTTTCATAGAGAATGTCAATGCCGTGGACTTCCCCCGCCTGCAGCAGGTAGTCTGTCTTGGAAATATCCGTGGTGGTATAGAGGAGGTTCCTGAGCTGGCAGGCAATCTTTTCCGCCCGCAGGGCCGCCTCGGTAGACATTGTTTCGTAGTTATCCGGATACCGCTGGATGTCAAGGGAATCCATGGCGCAGATGTGGTTATTCAGCCGCATGAGGTTTTCCCTTACATCCGCGATCCGGCGTGATATTAGTTTTCGGTCCAATTACAACCCTCCATTCGATTTCTGATAATAATGTACCTGCCCGTCCTCCTCTGCCGTGCAGTAGCCGGATATGCAGGGAAAGTCCAGTTCCGCGATCTGCGCAGGTTCGTCTACCACCACAATGCGGCGGCTGTCCTCTGCCCGTGTATGCTGCAGGATGCTGGCAATCAGTGCCTCCTGCCCCAGGGGAACAGGAATGACCTCATACAGTTCGCCTGCGGCAAAGAAAAGGATGGCGGAGGGGAACTCGCCGCAGGAGTGGTATTCTGCCCGGTCGAGGAAATCCAGCAGCACCCAGACCGCCTGCAGCAGTCCGGGAGCCGGCGTTAGGCCTTCGTGTCCGGCGGGAAAGCAGTTTCCCGTGTCCGTGGAAAAAATGCGCCCCTGTTTTGTCAGGTGGGAGAGCAGGTTTTTAATCTTTTCCGTCTTGCCGGGGAAAAAGCGGAGCATCTGTCCGTCTGTAATGCCCGGATACATGGATATCAGGCGGAGCAGTTCCGCCGCTTCGATTCCATAAATATCTGCCCTTGTCTTCAATAAAATCACCTCCTTGTGTTAATGCGTAATCTGTACGCAATCCAAGCGTACTGCATGAAAAAATGCGTATTGTATGCGTAATCCGTGCGCAAAAGTGTGAGAAGAATTTCTATGGCGTCATAAAACGCCGCCCAAGAAATTCTAAATCTCACAATGGAAGAATGCCAAAAGCAGGCATTCTTCTATTCGACCGGTTCTTGTTCACGCAGGCGGTTCACCAAATTTTTCAGCTCCCGCCTGTCCGTGGTTATCAGGTCTTTCTCCAGAGGACTTGCCTTGAACTCCACCATGATATTGTTGTTGTTCGTACTGATAAGCCCGCTGCCCCGTTCAAAATGCGTGACTTCCATGACCTCGGCATCAGACAGGTGCAGGGTGTCCTGTACCCGGCCTGCCTCGTCATCCTCAAGGTTTAAGATGATCTTGGTCTTGGAATTATTGATAATGCCCTTTCCAAACCGCCCCTCGTCCAGATTGAAAAAGTCGTTTAAGTCCTGGCTGGCGCAGATGGCAGAGCCGCCATAGCCTCTTATGGTCTTAAAGATCTCCAGGACAAAATCCCCCGCAAGGCGGGTGCCTGTCGCCCCGGCGCCGGATAAAAGCTGCCAGCATTCATCAATGAATATGGCTTTCTCCTCAGTCCGGTCTTCCTTCGCCCGATCCCAGACAAAATCAAGGGCAACAAACATCCCTACCGTGAGCAGGTCGCCCGTAAGGGAAGAAATGTCAAGCACGGTATATTTATTCTGAAGGGATACATTGGTCTGCTGGTTAAAGGTGCTTGCGGAGCCGTTTACAAGGCGGTTTAAAATATTTGCCAGCCGTTTTGTCTGGGAGTCTTTTTTCAGAACCCCGTAGAGGTCGCCAAGGACAGGCATCCTGCGGTACTGCCCTGGAATTTCCGGATCTTCCAGACTCTGGTTGTCATGGGTGATTCCTTTTTCGTTGTAAGTGCGTATAAGGGCTTCATCAAGGAGCTGCCGTTCCTCATGGGTCATATCCGGGATCAGCAGGCTGAAAAAGATATGGAGCCGCTGGATTTTGGATGCAAGCTCGGATAACCGGATGCCCGGCCCGTCCAGCAGCTCGTCCACGGTGTGGTCCACATGGCGGATCTCCATGACGTTGATACAGTGGGGGCTTGCAGGGGAAATCTGTATGAACTCCCCGCCCACATTGGCACAGGCCCGGTGGAACTCATGCCCCTTTAACGGGGCAATGATAAATATGGGAATCCCTTTCCGGCGCATCCTCAGCGCCATGAGCTGCATGGTGAAGGTTTTCCCCGCGCCGCTGGTGCCTAAGATCGCCATGTTGGCATTCTTGTAAATGGCGGAATCAAAGATGTCCACGATGATGAGGGAACTGTTATACTTGTTCACGCCAAGCAGGATGCCGTTGTCATCGCACATTTCATAGCTGGTAAAGGGATAGCAGCTTGCGGCGCCGCTTGTCAGGAGGTTCCGCCTGCTGCGCTCATAGAGCTTTTTCTCCATGGAAACCAGCGGCAGGGAGGACAGGAAAGCCTGTTCTTCCCGGAAATGGCAGGAGGATGCCTGCATATCCTGGGATACAAGCAGTTTCTTCATCTCGTTCACTTTCCATTCAAGGTCTTCCACATTTGCGGCGGTAATGGTGACCAGCAGGTTCAGAAAATAAAAGTCCTCATTGTCTGCCAGCCCCTCCTTTAAGAAATACCCGCTGCGGATGGCGCTGTCTATGTCGTCAAAATCGGTGTTCGTGTCGCTGGTATCCTTGATCCGGGAGCGGTTGATGCGGAGCTGCTGTCCCACTTTCTGTATGATCCGCTCTTTCGGTTCCCGTGAGAGGAACATATCCATGTCAATGCCGTCCCCTGCGTTTACCAGCAGGCTGAGCCATCCGGCGGGCACCTGCGTTTTATAGCCGTCAGAGGGTATCAGCAGGTAATCGTAATAAAGCCCGTCAATGCAGAGGTAGCCGCCGTGGGTGAAGTCAATGCTTGCGGGGGCGATAAATTCATTTGCGGGGATGTGGTCCGCATCCGCAGTCCTGCCGGCGGCAGCGTACTTTTCCACGATCTCCCTTGCGCGCCGGGGCAGCGGCTTTACGGCGCTTTCATTGCGGCACAGCAGGTTATAGAGTATCCCGATGGTATGCTCGTCTTCCTGTTCAGGGATGACAAGCTCATTGCCGCACTGTCTGAGGTAGTTTGCCGCGGTGTGGACTGCGCCCTCCAGGGCGGTGACAGCTTCGCTTTCCTCGTCCGCGCGTTTGGTATTGCTCCAGGGCTCATACTCAAAAATCAGGAAAAAGCGTCTGGTTACTGCCTCCCTGGAACTGATCTGCTGCACGAACTGCAGGTAGTCCTCCTGCATGAGCCTGCACTGTCCGTTGGTTTCCTCAGCCATTTCCCGCCGCACGGTCTCCAGATGGCGGTTGATGTCGGCGCGCCTTGTCAATACCTTAAACTGCAGCTTTACGGGGCTTACCTTCAGGTAGGAGATAAAGGAATAGATGATGCTCCTCTGTTCATTCCCGCTGCGCAGCAGGAAGTTGATGGGTATGACTTCCACAACTTTCACGAAACGGTGATCCTTCGTGTAAATGATGCCGTTTGCGACCCTGCTGATGGGCAGGTATTCCGCCACCGGGTTTAAGTATTGGAACGCAGGTTCCGGGGGATGCAGGGGCAGGCGGGATTTTTCCCTTGTGTCTTTCAGGGGAGTGCCCTGCCTGCCGGATTGCTGCTTTTTCCCCACGGGGCGCAGCTTCTGGCGTATCTCATAGCCCCGTACTTCATCAAATTCCGCCGGGAAATCATCTTTTCTCCGGCGTGGCTGCTTTGTTTTTTGGGGCTTTGCCGTATGGGTGGTACGGTCTGCGGCCGGTTTCTCGGCGGTCTTTTTGTCCGTTGCGCCCTCTGCGCCAAGGATGCGGCGGTTTCTCAGGTATTTCACAAAGATCAATAAAAAGGACGAAAGGCTTTCCCCTGAAATGCCGATCAGCGCCACCAGCGCGGCAGGCAGCGCCGTAAGGCACAGGATGACAATGCGGGCAGTCAGGCCAAGGGGCAGGCATAAAAGGACCGGCAGCCCTATGGCAGATGCCAGGATGCCGGCCTCAATCACATTCCTTGCCTTGAATAAGCCGCCGAAAAAGGTGCCGGTATCTATAAAATTAGGTGGGATGATATAAGTATCACGCTCACGTTGATGGTTCATGGATAAAATAACCTCGCTTTCCTTACAGTTTTACTGCTGGTGTTTCGTAAGCCGCAGGGCGTCAGCCGATGATCCAGAAAGGACCGCCCGCTGCAGCGCCCCGGCTTGCTTCCCTTAAAATAAGGGACAGATCCCAGAGCTGTCCGCTCCTGCCGTAACTGGCAGGGTCAGCCACCAGTATCTTTCCGTTTTGGACACCCCGCAGTACGATAAAGTGCCCTGATTTTGTAAAGTGTCCCCTGGACATGATCGCAACCACCAGCTTTCCCTCTGCCAAAGCATCCAGAATTCTCTGCGGTTCTGAAGCGGAACAGCCTGACACATTTAACCCCCAGTTCCTTGCGGCGGCAGGGATCAGCGCATGGTAGGAGCCGCTGTCCCTGCACCAATAGCCGTTCCGGTAAGACCATTCCGCCATAGCCACAGGGTCTATTGTCTGGTCAGTGAGGGAGGACACCACGATTGCCATAGCCGTAGGACCGCAGCCGTGGCTCCCGATATGGTCGGTGCCGTAAGGCTTTCCTGCATAGCGCTCGTCCAGCTGGTTGTAATAGACAACTTCCGTTGCGCCATCGGTAAAGCGGACATCACCGAGGGAGGGGATGGAATTGCCGTCCCATTCCGTAAGCCCCTGCATCATGCCGTCACCCAGAAAAAGGCTTAAGTTCTGGGCATAAGCATCTGCAAGGGCGGCCTGTTCTTCGTCTAACATGAAAACCTGTTCTGAGAAATAGGTCTCACCGTTATAGACAAGGGTATACACATTCCATGTTTCCGTGACGGATACCTCTTTCCCAGTGGCATGGTCTGTTTCAGTCCTTGTCCGTGTTTCCTGGGCCTGTGTGTAAGAGTATAGGCGGCTTTGGTTGGTGCGGAGTATATTTTCCATATCCGAAATGGAAATGCCGGCATAATCTTTATTTTTGTATGCGCAGTACATGGCAATAAATTGGTTGGCATTATATAGCGGGCGGTCTGCGTAAGGGTTGATGACCTCCATTTCATCAGCATCCGAGGCTGCAAAGTCTGCCTCTATCTGTTTCATGGTATCCTCCAGCCCTCCGGCCATGATTTCATCTAACGTGGAAGTGATTTCTGCCACATTTTCAACAATGGCGGCATTGTTGTTCAGGATCGGTATATCTACATTAACCGTGGAAGAAAATGTGTTCAGCAGACCGCCAAAGATTACCGATGGCAGGGATACCACAAACACAACGGGAATCAGCAGCAGGGCAATGATTCCGATTATGATTTTGCCAACAAGCTTACGGTTTTCCCAAAGGACGCCGGCAGCGGCACCATACGGTCCCCCGGCAGCTGCGCCCTTGGCGGCGCCTGATACGGTTTTGCCTATCTTTATAGCCCCGCGTACCATGTGTGCGGCAGCCCGTCCCGTTTCAAGGGTTTTGGACAGGCCGCTTTTCTGTTCATTTTCCATAATGATTATCCTTTCCTATACCTGCAAACTTTCAGGCGTTTTAACGCCTTGCGCAGGCACAATATTTGCAAAGTGAACAAGTTCACTTATGAAAAATTCATTTTTCACACTCGCTCCCTTCTCTTTGGCGGCTGCGGCAGTTTCTTCACAATGGACACCTTATAGGCAATAGAGCCGTCAGGAGCCATGTAAGGTGTTTTGTCCACGGCATCCTGTGCGTACTGCTTGTACCAGGAACTGCCATCCGCTGCCTGTATGGTGGTATAATTGCCATCCGGTGCGGCATACTGGGCGGCATGGTACATTCCAAAGGCAATCCCCTGTGGATGTTCTTCCGAAGTCTCCGTACCGGTGATGCGCCCGCCGCCGATCTCCACATCCGAAAAGGCGGGAACCTGTGGGGCATTTTCTCCCAGAGCGGCATATCCAAGGTAGGACTGAAGCGCCTGGGATGCCTCCGGCCCGCTCATAAAGCCAAGCTCCGCAATGTTCCCCGTAGCCACGGTGCTTATGACATTGTTGGCAAAATTGCCGCCTTTGCTGACGGAGGAAGCGTAGATATGCCCCCCAATCCCGCCGCCGGATTTTCCGGAGGAATGGCTGACATTGGTTTTTGATGAGGCGGTTGCCGACTTTACGGCGCTGTTTGTGATGCGGCTGCCCACCATTCCGGCAAGCCCGCCGGACAGTAAGCCTTTTGAGCCTGCGTTGGTATGGGAGGAAATCCTGCTGTGCCCGCCGCCGAAATGCTGGCTGGAAAAGTTTTTCAATCCGCCTATGCCCCTGGCGGCAACCATAGCCTCCGCCAGCATGGAACCGCCCGTATGCCCCACATTGATACCGAGACTCGACATAAAGGAGTCTATTTTTTGTGACACTTTCAGAAAGGCAATGGCGCAGAGGAACCATATCAGGACATTGCCGGATGCGGTTTCCCTGCCGACAGTGTTCACCTGATCCTGTATCTCACTTTCCGTCATGGCAAAAACGGGCTGGCTGAAAGCGAAACAGAGGACTGCCACCATGCAGACTGAAAGCATGATATGCCTGTATCGTTTTATTTTTTGCATTGTACTCCTATCCGTGCGCCGCGGCGCACATTCAATTTTTATGATACATTTCCTTTTACAGAGAAAGCGGGTTTGCCAGAAAAACTCCCACCATTGATGTAAACAGCCGCAGGCACCATGCATTCATAAGCAGCAGGAATACCTGCCCGCCGAACATCCGGCACCATGACTTGAAAATATTGGATGTTGTCTGGGATGCGCCCATGGAAAAGGCAACCGGCGCAGTATAGACCAATACACCCAGCAGTACATACCTTTCTGCCGCCTCAAACAGCAGTTTCAGGTAATTCCATGCCAGTATCAGCACAAGGATCAGTGTAATCAGGGCAACGGCGCCGTTGGCACAGACACCTATGATCGTCAGCAGGACGGAGTTGAAGCTGGCAAAGTTCAATGCCGGCAGCTCGGAGTCCATGATCCAATGGTAGGGAGTGCCCCCGATGGCAAGCACAGTGTTGATGATGTCATCGGAAAAGTACGCAAGCAGGATAAAGAGCAGGGAGCGGATACTGAGCTTTACCGGGTCTTCCGCCTCAACGCCCGCACCCAGACCGAAGTTTTTGAACAACTGCCAGATCCAGTTCAAAAGGATCAGACCAATGGCAAGCGCAACAAAAATCTTATACATTGTTTCTGCTGCAGGGAAGTAGCGCAGGAAAACGGTCATGTCACAGCCAAGAGCGCCCAAAACAGAGGTAGATACCAAATCAAGGCCATGCATGACCTGTTCTGCAATCCATTCCACAATACCGTCTAAGATTCCCATGTAAGCCCTCCTATCCGTTCCATTTGCCGTCGGCGAAGAAAGGTGTTACATAGGCCATGATAAAGCCAAGCCCGTTCAGGATTGCCCATGTGATGCAGATCCGTTTCAGCCAAGCGCGGCTTTCGTCAACCGTCCTGCCGCTGCGGGAGAAATTCATCAGCAGAAGGGCAACGGAGGCGGTGACTATCGCCGCCACGGTGGATATCAGGACAATCTGGCTATACACATCCTTCATAATCTCGGTGGCTTTGTCCCATACAGTGGTAGCGGCATAAGCAGGCGGGCAGTAGGCAAGGAGCATGATTGCGGTCAGGACTGCGCAGTAGGCAGCCTTCCCGAAAGGAAAACGGCGGGGCTTTTTCAAAGCCTTTCCGCCGTCAGGGTTGTGGGAAACATTCATTTTCTTCAATTTTTGAACCTCCTGTAAATTTTTTTGTAAAAATACCGCACCTGTGGGAGCAGATGCGGCAATATCCGGCACAGAGCCGGAGGGCATTAAAAAACACCAGCCGGAAAGGGTGGTGTGATGGCTCAAAATGGTTTTGGGTGCATTTTTGAGCATATTCAGTTTAACATACCCATATTTGCGTGAAAAGAGCAAAACTGTGCCAATTTCGTGCAAAAGTGTGCCAATTATGTGCCAGACTTTGAATCCGGGAAGAAATTTTCTAAAATGGCAATGCTGTCCTTGGAAGTATACCCCCACAAAATGGAACTGAGGGCATCTATCGCCTCCTGCCGTTTCCGGTAGTAAGTGCGGAAACTGATGTCGCGGATGTAGGGGCGGAGCTTTTCAATGATTTCCTCCACGTTGCGGAGCTGCTGGGGTGACAGGAAAGTATAGAACAGCAGCCAGTAGTAGGTTTCCCCGTTTTTGTGCTTTGTCCGCAGCAGGTCAATGGCATTGTCCAGCAGTTTCAGCATACGGTGGCTCTGTTCAATGCATTCCGCATGGCGCTCAATCGTGCTGCCGGAGAGGTCAGCACCCGCAAGGTAGACGGAATCCAGAAAATCTTCAATGGAGCTGCCATATTCGATTTCAAACTTATTTCTTACCTGCTGGACGGACAGCTCCAGGCTCCAGACCACATCCCTGTATTTCTTCAACAGTTTCCATGTATCATGGTACAACGGGTTCTCAGTGTCGATTGCATTATTCTTTTTCATGTAGGTTCCTCCTGAAATGATTATTTGGTTTAAGGGAGAGCGTAAGCTCAAAGGTGTACACTGTCTTTCCGGCGCCGCACTGGACGGACAGCCCAAAGCGGTGTTCCTCCCCTGACTTGGTGTGGATAAAATACCTTTCCCCGCAGGCATCCGATAAGGGATATAACTTATATATGGATTTGGGGCATCCAAAACATGAAATTCCTTGTGCGGCAAGGATTTCCGCGAGTTTTTGGAGTATCTGCTCCATGTGCGTTTTTGAAACGCAGGACAACTCCGATGAAACGGAAATATTATGTTCCGTGGCAGCAGGCGCCTCGCAGGGAGCATCCTCTGGAAGACTGATATTGATATTTAATGTCATGGCAACCTCATCCTTATCTATTAGTACATCTGATATTTGGAACATGGTGGACAGATAGCCTTGAAGATAGATCACGCTGCCTGTCCGTCCGGGGAAGGTCATCAGGGAAAGGTACTGCAGCTGTTCTAGCTTTTTCAGTATCCTGCCTGTAGTTGCCTTTGATATGCCCCATCGTTTCCCAAGTTCGGCATAGGTTACTAAGGGAGAGCCTGTCCCATTGCGGAGATAGACTACCGGACCAAGTTCAGAACCCTGTACCTGTTCATCGTTATAGATAGCGGAGAGCCACAGATCCAGAACAATGTCTGTTTCAGAGCAGCGCCCTGAGCTGACAAGCTCCGTTGCTGTGACAAGGGGCAGGAAGAAAAAGCCTGTGTCCTTTTGACAGGGGCAGTTATAGTCCAGGACCGTGTTGTGCTGTTTCCAGTCCCGAATCTTGTATTTGATGACCTTACCGCGGTCAAGAGTAAGATAGGAGATCAGGTGGCGTTTCTGTAAATCCTCCAGAATTTCTATTGCCTGATGCTGGAACCGTGTGCGGAACCATGAACACAGCTCTTTCACGCTGCATATCCATTCGCCGGGATAGACCGTGTAGCTGATTCCGTCCAGACGGCGGTAGGAAGTACGGAAGTTTGCGTAACTGCAAAGAACCGTATAATAAAAAAGACCCGAACCTCCGCTGGCGCGAAGATTCGAGTCGTTCATCAATGACTGTATGAATTGCCGGTAAATCCGGCAGCGTGGATAGTCCACGACCTGTTTGATTTCAAGTTCATATTCTGACATTCGCTTCTCCTTGATTTTTGTATTTTTTGCAGTTATAATAGGAAGAGACAAGTTGAACGCAGAGCGTTCCAATCTGAGAAAATTGTAAAACTGCTAACATTTTGCTAATAATAACATGGAATACTATGGATAATGAGATGGAACAAGACGTGTCATTGAGTAAAATGGAAGTTCGAAATCCTTGATATTATTGCGTTTGGAGAGGTCACATGGACTACGCCGTATCCCAGTGGAAATGGGGAATTTAACTCCTAAGCGTGGGGTCGGACGTTCAAGTCGTCTCGGGGACGCTGGAAAGCATTGAAAACACTGGATTTTTCAATGCTTTCTTTTTTTGCCCCAACAAGAAACTCAAAATCAGAGGATTCGATTTTTTGAATATTTATTATCAGCCGTGTTGCTAATAGGGAATCGAACAATAAATTTCACTTTCAGAGCTGTTGCTAATAATTTGCTAATTGCAAAATTAGCAGGTTTTAGCTGCTAATAGCGTTTTGTTTCAGTGCTTTTGTCAGCACGGCAACCAGTTCCGGTGATTGTTCCAATGCTGAGATTAAGTTTGCCAGGTCTGAGTTTCCATCTTCAGGCGGTGTTACATCCTTCAATGGATTAACGGAATTTTTAGCGTAGAAGGTTGCCCCAAACTTTTGAGCATTTACCTTTCTGTCCTCATCCAGTATATGTGCATATACATCTGTAATCATATCAATCTGTGAATGACCTGTATCTCCCTGAGTCGCCTTTAAGTCGCCGTGATTGAGCTTCAGCTTATAAGTCGTGCTTGAGTGGCGCAGGGAGTGGAATACAACATAAGGCAGTCCTGCCTTCTCCCGCAGTTTTGAGAACTCTTTTTCCATGATACGGTTTTCCACAGGTCTTCCGTTCGGAAGCGTCAGCACAAGGTTATAATCGTAAAAATCCTGTCCTAAATATTCCTTATACTGATCCTGGATCTGTTTCCACTCTCGCAGTATGTAGGCAACTGTTTTAGGAATCCACACTTTTCTGATACTGGATTCGGTTTTGGGCTTTTTCAGAACAAGGTTAGTATGGGTATTCGACATTAAGATAGGAAAAATAAACATGATGTCCTTGTCGTCTAACTGTTGCCGTGCTTCCCTTGATACGCGGGCAAGTTCCTGCTCAATCCAAAGGTGGGAATCATCATTTGCAATATCTTCATCTGAAATATGTACCTTATCCCATGTCAGCCCACAAATTTCTCCATAACGCATGGAACATGCGAAAGCAAGATTCATTGCGACATAAAGTTTCATGTCATCACATTCATCCAGTGCCTTCCGAATCATATCTGCCGTCCATATATCACGCTTTTTGTAATTCGTTTTGGGCTTGTTAGCATGGGGAAACGGGTTTCTTGCGATAATCTCCCATTTTACTGCCTGCTCGAATGCACATCTGAGTATCTTATGGATACTATGAATAGTGCCAGGAGTAAGGTATTCAGTCTGCGGTTTTCTGTTTTTCTTTGCAACAGGTTTTGTTTTCTGCAGCCTGACATAGAACTCATCCACATACTTCGGGGTAATGTCCTGAACCGCCACGTCACCGATTGCAGGATTGATATAATTTGCAATCAGGGAGCAGTTGGACTCATATGTTGACAATGCCCAGTGCGATGTACCATAGATTTTTACAAAGTCCCGTAAAAATTCCTTTACAGTTAATTCTTGTGGAGGAATAAAAGTGCCGTTGCCCTGCTGGTTCTCAATTTCCGCCTTCCTGCGTTTTGCTTCAGCGTAATCCTGACAGGTTTCCCATTTCTGGTGCTTCTCTCCTTTCTCATCCGTATAATAGTAAACTACTGAGTATTTGCTTTTTCTCTTGATAATACCTGATTATAAAAAGCTGCCCTTGCTTTTTATAATATTCCCGCATTCATTTCTCCTTCCACCCTTACAACAGGTTGTCAAGCCAGTTGTCAAAAGATACTTTGGAGATCCTGATTGTCCGTCCAAGACGGACTACCTTAAAATCCGGCTGCTTGCAAAGCTCGTATGCCTTGCTTTTGCTGATCTGCAGAATATCCGCAATCTCAAGAACGGAATAGGTTTTCTTATCTTTGATTTCCTGGCTGTAACAGTTCCCAGCTTCAGGGATTTTGTGTCCATCGACTGCCATAGGACTCCTTTCCTTGTGCAGTCTGCCAAGAATCCAGCAAATAGCTCTCTGTTAAAGGCAATTATACAGTAGAAAGTGGTGCTGCACAATATAAAAAATGTAATAAAAAGTTTATAGGGTTATCATAAAAACAATTTACACATACCTTCCCCCACCGTTTCCTGCGCCCTTCCCGGCCGCGTTGACTGGC